>NZ_JBFNXQ010000049.1:0-37382 GCF_041018925.1 Geodermatophilus maliterrae | reverse complement strand
TCTCCGACGCCGCTCGGCGGCCAGAAACCCTCCCCGGACAGGTCCTTGTCGGTCCACGAGGCGGCGGAGGAAACGACCAGTTCGATGCTGACTACTGGCTGACTCCCAACCCGCGGTGCGCGCTGACCTTCCGGTTCACCTGGCCCGAACAGAACCTGCCGACGGCGACGCTGGATCTCGATGAACAGGCCCTTCATGCGGCGAGCGCTCACGCGGAGCTACGAGTCCTGAGGAGATGCATGTGACCCAAGTGGGTCACGGGGCTCGGATGGGCAGCCCGAGGGGCTGCCTACCAGGCGGTTCATGCCGTGCGGCGTGACCCATTCATGACCCACGCAGCGGAAAACAGGGGTCATGAAAGGGTTCAAACGGGCCTTCCGGACGGTCCTCCGGTACTCCTCCAGAGGACCTAACAGCCCGTCTGACCTGCGGTTTTACGTGGAGCGGGTGACCGGGATCGAACCGGCATGGCCAGCTTGGAAGGCTGGGGCTCTACCATTGAGCTACACCCGCGTGGTGCGCGACCAGCCTAGCCGCTGCCCGCGGCCGGGACCGACCGCGGGCAACGTGCCCTCCTAGGCTCCGCGGGGTGAACGACGCCGCATGGTTGGACGCCACCGCCTCCGCCGACCTCGTCCGCCGGGGAGAGGTGAGCCCGGCCGAGCTCGTCGACGCCGCCATCGCGCGGATCGAGGCGACGAACCCGCGGCTGGACGCGGTCCTGCGTGACCGGTTCGACGCCGCCCGCGCCGAGGCCGCCGGCACCCTGCCCGACGGCCCGTTCCGCGGCGTGCCGCTGCTGCTCAAGGACATCGGCTGCCACGTGGCGGGGGAGGAGACCGCCTACGGGCTCGCCCCGCTCCAGGCCGCGCGGGTGCGCTGGCACCGCGACAGCTTCCTGGCCGCCGCCTTCCGCGCCGCCGGCTTCGTCGTCCTCGGCCGCACCAACGTCCCCGAGCTCGGCACCACGGCCACCACCGAGCCCGCGGCCAACGCCCCGGCCCGCAACCCGTGGGACCCCACCCGCTCGACCGGCGGGTCGAGCGGCGGGTCGGCCGCCGCGGTGGCGGCCGGGATGGTGCCGGTGGCGCACGCCGGCGACGGCGGCGGCTCCATCCGCATCCCGGCCGGCGCGTGCGGGCTGGTCGGCCTCAAGCCCACCCGCGCCCGCGTCAGCCAGGGCCCCACCGTCGGCGAGGGGTGGGCCGGCGCCAGCATCGACGGCGTCGTCACCCGCTCGGCCCGGGACACCGCCGCCGTCCTGGACCTGATCGGCCGGCCGATGCCCGGCGACCCCTACGCCGCCCCACCGCTGCCACGCCCCCTGTGCGAGGAGGTCGGCACCCCAGTCGGCCGGCTGCGCGTGGGACTGCTCGAGACCGTCGCCGACGAGCGCCGGCTGGACGCGCCCGAGTGCCGCGCCGCCGTCGCTGCGGCCGGCCGGCTGCTGGAGGAGCTGGGCTGCGCCGTCGAGCCGGCCGCCCCGGACGCCTTCTCCGAGGACGCCTTCGCGCGGCACTTCGACGCCACCGTCGCCGCGGACACCGCCCGCATGCTGTCGGACATGGAGCGCGTCCTCGGCCGGGAGATCACCGACGACGAGCTCGAGCCGCGCAACCGCAGCTACCGCGCTGCCGGCGACCGGATGACCGCCCCCGAGTACCTCGCCGCCCGCGCCTGGCTCGGCTCCTGGTCTCGCCGGATGGCCGCCTTCTGGACGCCGGCCGACGAGGGCGGGCGGGGCTTCGACCTGCTGGTCACCCCCACCGCCGGCGGCCCGCCGCCCGAGCTCGGCTGGTTCACCGCCGCGGGCGCGCGCGAGGAGGGCCGCCGGATCGGCGCCTTCATGCCCTACACCGCCCAGCTCAACGTCACGGGGCAGCCGGCGGTCAGCCTGCCGCTGGCCACGACGGACGACGGGCTGCCGGTGGGCGTCCAGCTCGTCGCCGCCGTCGGGCGGGAGGACCTGCTGGTGCGCGTGGCGGCGGCGCTGGAGGAGGCCGCGCCGTGGGCCGGCCGCCGTCCGGCGGTCTCGGCCTGAGCGCGCGGGGCGGGCGCGCCTAGACTCTCCCCGTCACGGGGTGTGGCGCAGCTTGGTAGCGCACCCGCTTTGGGAGCGGGGGGCCGTGGGTTCGAATCCCGCCACCCCGACCCGGTCCCGCGACGTCCGTAGACTCGGGGGTCGACCCGGCGTCGTCCGTCCTGCCCGGCGCCCCATCCTGCCGTCGTACCGAGGAGCACTGCGCTGTGAAGAGCACCATCGAGGAACTGGGCCCCACGCGGGTCCGGATGGCGATCGAGGTGCCGTGGGGGGACCTGGACCACGCCTTCGGTGAGGTCTATAAGGAGTTGGGCAAGCAGGTCCGCGTCCCCGGCTTCCGTCCGGGCAAGGTGCCCAACCGGGTGCTCGACCAGCGCATCGGCCGCCCCGTGGTCCTCGAGCAGGTCGTCCAGCACGCGATCCCGGAGGTCTACTCCGAGGTCGTCCGCGAGAACTCCGTGCGCGTCCTGGGCCAGCCCGACATCGAGGTCACCCGCCTCGACGACAACGACACGCTCGCCTTCACCGCCGAGGTCGACGTCGCGCCGAAGCTGGAGCTGCCCTCCCTCGACGAGCTGGCCGTGACCGTCGACGACGTCGAGGTCACCGACGAGGAGATCGACGAGCAGGTCTCGGTCATGCGCGAGCGGTTCTCGATGCTGACCGGCGTCGACCGCCCCGCCCAGGACGGCGACTTCGTCTCGATCGACCTCGAGGCCCGCGTCGACGACGAGGTGCTCGAGGACGGCACGACCAGCGGCATGTCCTACGAGGTCGGCTCCGGCTCGCTGATGGAGGGGCTCGACGACGCCGTCCGCGGTCTGTCCGCCGACGGGTCGGCCACCTTCGAGACCGCCCTGGACCAGGGGCCGCACGCCGGCCGGCAGGCGCAGGTGACCGTCACCGTCCGCTCGGTGAAGACCAAGGAGCTGCCCGAGCTCGACGACGAGTTCGCCTCCACCGCCAGCGAGTTCGACACCCTCGCCGAGCTGCGCGACGACGTCCGCACCCGGCTGCAGCGGGTCAAGACCATGCAGCAGGGCGCCCAGGCCCGCGACAAGCTGGTCGAGCACCTGCTCGAGGCCACCGAGGTCCCCGTCCCCGACGGCCTGGTCGACCGCGAGATCGAGTGGCGCAACCGGGCGATGGAGTCCGAGCTGCAGCAGGCCGGCATGGACTGGGACGCCTTCGTGCAGATGTCCGGTGTCGAGAGCCGTGAGGCCTACGAGGCCGAGCAGCGGACGCAGATCGAGGAGGCGGTCCGCACCCAGTTCGTCCTCGACGCGATCGCCGACGCCCGCGAGATCACCGTCGACAACGACGACCTGTCGGCGCAGATCATGGCCCAGGCGCAGCGCAGCCGGATGAGCCCGGAGCAGTACGCCCAGCAGCTGCAGCAGGGCGGGAACATCGCCGAGTTCGTCGCCGACGTCCGCCGCACCAAGGCGCTGGCCCAGCTGCTCGAGCAGACGACGATCACCGACGCCTCCGGGAACGTCGTCGACCTCGACGCCCTCCGTCCGAGGACGGTCCAGGCCCCGGCCGCCGACGCCGGTGACACCGACGCCGCCGCTCCCGCGGAGGACAGCGCCGACGAGGTGGCCGGGGACGGCGCCGACGACGCGCCCGACGCCGAGGTCGCCGACGCCGTCGCGGTCGAGGCCGCCGAGGGTGCGACCGAGGACAGCGGGGACGTCGCCAAGGCCTGAGGAAGCCCCCGTCCTCACTCCGAGCACGCTCGGGACGGGGTCACGACGACGCCGTCCTCCCCCTGCCGCGACGGGGGAGGGCGGCGTCCGTCGTCGCGGGCCCAGGGGCCCGGGCCCCGCTGCGCCCACGGCGAACAGGCCCCCGCGCCGGGACTCCGGGCCGGGGGGTGCGCGTTAGGGTCGACGTGACTCGGGATGGGCGCCGGGGGTACGGCCCGCACGGGCCGCCGGCCCCGCTCCCACGAGCCCGCCCGTTCGAGACCGACTGCTCTCCAGTCCTACGGAGGTCACCACACCCGTGAGCACGAACCCGTACCCGGCCGGTGCGCCGCTGCTGCGCACCAACGGCGGGGGGATGAACCTCGGCGACTCCGTCTACGAACGCCTGCTGCGCGAGCGGATCATCTTCCTGGGCACCCAGGTCGACGACGTGATCGCCAACCAGCTGGCCGCGCAGATGCTGCTGCTGTCGGCCGAGGACCCCAAGCGCGACATCCACCTGTACATCAACTCGCCCGGTGGCTCGGTCAGCGCCGGGATGGCCATCTACGACACGATGCAGTTCATCGACTGCGACGTCGCCACCTACGGCATGGGCCTGGCCGCGTCGATGGGTCAGTTCCTGCTCACCGCCGGCACCAGGGGCAAGCGCTACGCCCTGCCGCACGCGCGGATCATGATGCACCAGCCCTCGGCCGGCGTCGGCGGCACGGCCGCGGACATCGCCATCCAGGCCGACCTCTTCCGCCGCACCAAGCGCGAGCTCAACGAGCTGCAGTCGCAGCACACCGGGCAGCCGATCGAGCAGATCGAGCGCGACTCCGACCGCGACCGCTGGTTCACCGCGCAGGAGGCCCTCGAGTACGGCTTCGTCGACCACGTGGTGAGCAAGGCCGCCATGACCGACAGCACCAACCCGGTCACCGACAACTGACGGTTCGGAGGAACCGACGATGAGCTTCCAGATGCCCTCCAACCGTTACATCCTGCCCTCCTTCGTGGAGCGCACGAGCTACGGCATGAAGGAGTCCAACCCCTACAACAAGCTCTTCGAGGAGCGCATCATCTTCCTCGGGGTGCAGATCGACGACGCCTCGGCGAACGACGTGATGGCCCAGCTGATCACGCTGGAGTCGGCCGACCCCGACCGCGACATCACGATCTACATCAACTCGCCCGGTGGCTCGTTCACGTCGCTGATGGCCATCTACGACACGATGATGTTCGTCCGGCCCGACATCCAGACCGTCTGCATGGGCCAGGCGGCCTCCGCCGCGGCCGTCCTGCTCGCGGCCGGGACCCCGGGCAAGCGGCTGGCGCTGCCGTACTCGCGGGTGCTCATCCACCAGCCGTCGGGCGAGGCCGGCGGCCAGGTCTCCGACCTGGAGATCCACGCCGCGGAGATCCAGCGGGTGCGCGCGCAGATGGAGGAGATCCTCGCGCGGCACACCGGCCGGTCGGTGGACCAGGTCCGCACCGACATCGACCGCGACAAGATCCTGACCGCGACCGAGGCCAAGGACTACGGCATCGTCGACCAGGTCATCCAGAGCCGGAAGCTCAACGCGCTGCCGGCATGAGTGCCGTCGTCTCCCGAACGGTGCGGGTCGGAGTCGCGCGTGTCGCGCCGTCGGCCCGTACCGTTTGGGACGCAGTGCCGGGAGTGACGTGCGGTTCGACGGCGCTCGGCGCACCGGGGCGTCGCAGCCCCGCGGCGTCGGCGGTGGCAGGTAGCGTCGGCGAGCGCCCGATCCCCGGCCGGCAGCGACGGGAGGTCACCTCCGCCGCACCCGCCTCCAGCGGGGCCGAGCACGGGTACGTCAGCGACACACATCCGCAGGTCCGATCCACGCAGGACCTGCTTCCCCCGAGGTGGAGGTCAGCAGGTGGCACGAATCGGTGAGAGCGGTGACCTGCTCAAGTGCTCGTTCTGCGGCAAGAGCCAGAAGCAGGTCAAGAAGCTCATCGCTGGCCCCGGGGTCTACATCTGCGACGAGTGCATCGACCTCTGCAACGAGATCATCGAGGAGGAGCTCTCGGAGTCGTCGGACCTCAAGTTCGACGAGCTGCCGAAGCCCAAGGAGATCCACGACTTCCTCGAGCAGTACGTCATCGGCCAGGAGAAGGCCAAGCGGACCCTCGCCGTCGCGGTCTACAACCACTACAAGCGGGTCCAGGCCGGCGGTGAGCGCGCCAGCCGCGACGAGTCGGTCGAGCTGGCCAAGTCCAACATCCTGCTGATGGGCCCGACCGGGTGCGGCAAGACCCACCTGGCGCAGACCCTGGCGCGGATGCTCAACGTCCCGTTCGCGATCGCCGACGCCACGGCACTGACCGAGGCCGGCTACGTCGGCGAGGACGTCGAGAACATCCTGCTCAAGCTGATCCAGGCCGCCGACTACGACGTCAAGCGCGCCGAGACCGGGATCATCTACATCGACGAGGTCGACAAGATCGCCCGCAAGAGCGAGAACCCGTCGATCACCCGCGACGTCTCCGGTGAGGGCGTGCAGCAGGCGCTGCTGAAGATCCTCGAGGGGACGACGGCGTCGGTGCCGCCGCAGGGCGGCCGCAAGCACCCGCACCAGGAGTTCATCCAGATCGACACGACGAACGTGCTGTTCATCGTGGGCGGTGCCTTCGCCGGGCTCGAGAAGGTCATCGAGCAGCGGGTCGGCAAGCAGGGGATCGGCTTCGGCGCGGAGATCCGCGGCAAGAAGGAGATCGAGGCCTCCAGCGCCTTCGCCGAGGTCATGCCCGAGGACCTGCTGAAGTTCGGGATGATCCCGGAGTTCATCGGCCGGCTCCCGGTGATCACCAGCGTGCAGGCCCTCGACCGCGAGGCGCTGATCAGCATCCTCACCGAGCCGAAGAACGCCCTGGTGCGCCAGTACCGGCGGCTGTTCGAGCTCGACGGCGTGGACCTGGAGTTCAGCGACGACGCCCTCGAGGCGATCGCCGACCAGGCCATCCTCCGCGGCACCGGCGCCCGCGGGCTCCGGGCGATCATGGAGGAGGTGCTGCAGTCGGTGATGTACGAGGTGCCCAGCCGCGACGACGTCGCCTCGGTCATGATCACCAAGGAGGTCGTGCTGGAGCACGTCAACCCGACGATCGTGCCGCGCAAGCCCACCCGCGAGCGCCGCGAGAAGAGCGCCTGACAGCGCTCACACCGCTGTACCCCGGTGGCCCAGGACTCGTCGAGACCTGGGCCACCGGCGTTCAGATCTCCGTGCGTCGGCGTCGCAGGACCGCCTCGACCTCCCGTCGGCACGCCTCGGGCTCGCGGGTCAGGCGGCGGTAGCTGAACCGGAGCACCACCCAGCCCGGAGCAGCGAGGGCGGTGTCCCGCCGTAGATCCCGCTCGCGCTGCTCGCGGCTGCCGTGGAAGGCCGCGCCGTCGAGCTCGACCGCCACCCGGAGTCCCGGCCAGGCGACGTCCGGGAGGACCGTGCGGCCGCCCGCCAGCACGAGCCGGTGCTGCTGCACGAACGGCGGGATCCCCGGCCCGCGCAGGACGTGCAGCACCCCGAACACCTCGAGCTCGCTCTGGCAGCCGCCGGCGACCAGGCCGAGCAGATCGACCAGTGCGGGTCGGCCGCCGTGGAGCCGCTGCCGAGCTGAGGCGGCCTGCACGTCCTCGAGGTCCACTGCGCGCGCCCGGATCGCCTCGATGACGGCTCGGCGGACGATCGGCAGTTGCTGCTCCGCCTGCGGGTTGCGGCGCCTCATCGACGCCCAGCTCCAGGAGTCGACCAGGCTCCGGGCGGCGTCGAGGACCGGGAGCCCGCCGACGCGCACCGTGTCGTGCGGGAGTGTGGTCCGGTGGGTCACCACGTCGCGGCAGCCGCGTGGCCAGCGGTCGGCAGGCACGGTGACGTGCAGCGGCCCGGGCGGCACGGGGACCAACCGGTGGACGGCGAGCGCGGACAGGTGGCTGAGCGGCCCTCGCGACCGGAGCACCGCCGCGCGGGCCCGGACGGGCCACTCGTCCGCGCGGTCGGCGAGGACCAGGACGCCCGGGTGGAGGAGGACGAGGTCGCCACGTGCCATCCATCGGTGCACGCTGCTGGAGCTGGTGGCGAGGGTGACCCGGTCGCGGCGCGCGGCGCCGTCGGGCAGGAGGGCTGCGAGGTCGTGCACGGGCGGGGAGCGTGGCCCACCTCGGGCTTCCGCCGCTGCGGGGCTGTGGACATCTCGACCGTCGAACGCGCCTGGCCCGCCCAGCAGGCAATTCTGAGCCACTGGTGTACAGGGGTCCGCGATCGAGCCACCATCGGCTCGGTGGGCCGGGGGGCGGGTGCGCCGGTCGCCGAGAGGCCCCCACGCCGCCCGGCTGGCACGCTGGCGGAGGTGCGCGCCCTGACGTCCCTGCCCGAGGCCGCGCGCGAGGCCTTCCGCGCCCGTGTCTCCGGCGACCCCACCGGCGCTCCCGAGTGGGTCCGGGACATCGCCCGGGTCGGCACGGGTCCGGGCTGGTTCGAGCCGGACGGCGTGGTGTGGCGGGTGCACGGCGACCTGTCCACGCTGGTCGGCGGGGTGGCCGCGCTGCTCGGTCAGGCCGCCCACCCGCTCGCGCTGGCCGGCGTGCAGCGCCACTCGGCCTACCGCGAGGACCCGTGGAAGCGGCTGGCCGGCACCGCCCGCTGGCTGGTGGTGAGCACCTTCGGCTCCGCGGAGCTGGCCGAGCGGGAGGCCGCCCGGGTCCGCGGGATGCACACCCGGGTGCGCGGCCGCGTCGGCGACCGGCCGTACTCGGCGTCCGACCCGGCTCTGCTGCGCTGGGTGCACCTGGCCTTCACCGACGCCTTCCTCGCCGCCCATCAGGCCGTCGGGCAGGACCTCACCGGGCGGTTCGGGCGGCGCTGGCCCGACGTCTACGTGGCCGAGTGGGCCCGCACCGCGCGGGAACTGGGCGCCACCGACCTCCCGGCGAGCACCGCGGAGCTGGCCGAGGCGTTCGCCGCGTGCCGGCCGGAGCTCGCGCCCGTCCCGGACTCGCTGCGCGCCTTCCTCGCCGCCCCGCCGGGGCTCAGCCCGCCCGAGCGGGTCTTCTACCGGGGCCTGTCCGGCGCCGCGGCGCACGTGGTCTCACCCGCGGTCGCCGGGTGCGCCGGTGTGCCCGGCCGGGGACGCGGCGGCGCCGTCCCGGTCACCCTGGCCCGGCTCCAGCTGCGTGGGCTCCGTCTCGCGCTCGGCGACCACAGCCCGTCGGAGGAGGCGGCCCGCTGGCGGCTGGGCCTCGGTCCGGCACCCGCCTGGGCGGGGGAGGACGCCGCCTGAGCCGACCCCGCCGGGATCAGGTCACCTGGTCATCGCCGCGGGGACCGGCGGGTCAGGACTCCGCGGGGGGCGCCAGGACGACGTCGACCGACAGCGGGCCCTCGCCGGCGACGACGGTCAGCTCGGCGATGCGCCCGGCGTCGGTGAGGTCGGCACGGGCGGCCTCCACCAGCGGCACCTGCGCCTCCGGGGCGGTGACCGTCGCGGAGGAGACGTCGGCCCGCATGGAGACCTTCGCGTCGGACTTGGCCTTGCGGACGCCGGCCAGCGCGGTCGCCACCACCGGCACCACCGCCGGGTCGCCGCCGGCGGGCAGCTCGGCCGCGGCCGGCCACGCCGCCCGGTGCACCGAGCCGGCCTGCCACCACGACCAGACCTCCTCGGTGACGAAGGGCAGCACCGGGGCGAACAGCCGCAGCTGCACCGACAGCGCCAGCGCCAGCGTGGCCTGCGCCGACTCCGCCGCCGGGCCGGTCCCGTAGGCGCGCGACTTCACCAGCTCCACGTAGTCGTCGCAGAACGACCAGAAGAACGCCTCGGTCACCTCGAGCGCGCGGGTGTAGTTGTAGGCCTCCATCGCCGCGGTGGCCTCCTCGACCACCGACGCGAGCGCGGCCAGCAGCCCGCGGTCCAGCGGCTCGGTCACCTGCTCGCCGGTCAGCGCGGCCGAGGCACCCAGCCCCAGCACGAACTTGCCGACGTTGAGCAGCTTGATGGCCAGCCGCCGGCCGACCTTCATCTGCGCCTCGTCGAACGGCGAGTCCGCACCCGGCCGCGCCCCGGCGGCCCGCCACCGGACGGCGTCGGTGCCGTAGCGCTCGAGCACGTCGATCGGCGTGACGACGTTGCCCTTGGACTTCGACATCTTCTTGCGATCGGGGTCGACGACGAAGCCGGAGATCGTGGCGTGCGTCCACGGCACCGTGCCGTGCTCGAAGTGCGCGCGGACGACGGTGGAGAACAGCCAGGTCCGGATGATGTCGTGCGCCTGCGGCCGCTGGTCCATGGGGAAGACGTGCGCGAACAGCTCCGGGTCGGTGTCCCAGCCCGAGGCCACCTGCGGCGACAGCGACGACGTCGCCCAGGTGTCCATGACGTCGGGGTCGGCCACGAACCCGCCCGGCACCCCGCGCTGCGACTCGTCGAACCCCTCGGGGACGTCGGAGGACGGGTCGACCGGCAGCGCCGACTCCGGCGCCAGGATCGGCTCGTCGTACAGCGGGTCACCCGCGTCGTCGAGCCGGTACCAGACCGGGAACGGGACGCCGAAGAACCGCTGGCGGCTGATCAGCCAGTCGCCGTTGAGGCCCTCGACCCAGTTCTCGTAGCGGTACCGCATGTGCTCGGGCACCCACCGGATCTCCCGGCCGCGGGCGACGAGCGCCTCTCGCAGGGCGGCGTCCCGGCCGCCGTTGCGGATGTACCACTGCCGCGTGGTGACGATCTCCAGCGGCCGCTCGCCCTTCTCGTAGAACTTCACCGGGTGGGTGATCGCCGTCGGCTCGCCGTGCAGGTCGCCGGACTCCCGCAGCAGCTCCACGATCCGCTGCTGGGCGCTGAACGCCGTCTTCCCGGCCAGCTCGGCGTAGGGCTCCGCGGGCACGCCGGACGGCGCGTCGGGGACCAGCCGGCCGTCCCAGCCGATCACCGCGCGGGTGGGCAGCTGCAGCTCCCGCCACCAGGTGACGTCGTTGAGGTCGCCGAACGTGCAGATCATCGCGATGCCCGAGCCCTTGTCCGGCTCGGCCAGGCGGTGCGCCACCACGGGCACCTCGACGTCGAACAGCGGCGTCCGCACCGTCCGGCCGAACAGCGGCCGGAAGCGCTCGTCGTCGGGGTGGGCGACCAGCGCGACGCAGGCCGGCAGCAGCTCGGGCCGGGTGGTCTCGATGAACACCGGGCCGGCCGGGCCGGAGAAGGAGATCCGGTGGTAGGCGCCGGGGCGCTCGCGGTCCTCGAGCTCGGCCTGCGCGACGGCGGTGCGGAAGGTGACGTCCCAGAGGGTCGGCGCCTCCTGGGCGTAGGCCTCGCCGCGGGCCAGGTTGTGCAGGAACATCCGCTGCGCCGTGGCGCGGGAGGTCTCGGAGATCGTCCGGTAGACGTTCGCCCAGTCCACCGACAGCCCGACCCGGCGCCACAGCTGCTCGTAGGCGCGCTCGTCCTCCTCCGTCAGCCGCATGCACAGCTCGACGAAGTTGCGCCGCGAGACCGGCACCTGCTCCTTGCCCGGCTTGGCGGGTGGCTCGAACGACGGGTCGTGGGGGAGCGCGGGGTCGCAGCGGACGCCGTAGTAGTTCTGCACCCGCCGCTCGGTCGGCAGCCCGTTGTCGTCCCAGCCCATCGGGTAGTAGACGTGCTTGCCGCGCATCCGCTGGTAGCGGGCGACGATGTCGGTGTGCGTGTAGCTGAAGACGTGCCCGACGTGCAGTGACCCGCTGGCGGTCGGCGGCGGGGTGTCGATCGAGTACACCTGCTCGCGCGGGGCGGCCAGCGCCGCGTCCCGGTCGAAGGCGTAGGTGTCCTGCTCGGCCCAGCGGGCGACCCAGGTGTCCTCGAGACCGTCCAGGGTGGGCTTCTCGGGTACCCCGGCACCGGCTCCCGGGGTCGTGCTGACCGGGGTGCGGGTGTCGGCGACCATGGGCCCCATCCTAGGAAGTCCGTGGCTGGCATCCTGGGGAGGATGAGCAGCACAGGTCCGGGCGGCGACGCCGAGCTCGCCCGCGTCGAGAAGGCGCTGCTCGCGCGCTGGCCCGAGACGCGCCTGGAGCCCTCCCTCGGCCGCATCGCCGCGCTGGTCGACCTGCTCGGCTCCCCGCACCGCGCGATGCCGGTCGTGCAGGTCGCCGGCACCAACGGCAAGACGACGACGGCGCGCATGGTCGACGAGCTGCTGCGCGGCTTCGGCCTGCGCGTCGGCCGGTTCACCAGCCCGCACCTGCAGTCGATGCGCGAGCGGATCGTCCTCGACGGCGAGCCGGTGAGCGCCGAGCGGTTCGTGGCGACCTACGACGACGTCGCGCCCTACGTCGACATGGTCGACGCCGCCGGCGAGCACCCGATGAGCTTCTTCGAGGTCGTGGTCGGCATGGCGTACGCGCTGTTCGCCGACGCGCCGGTCGACGTCGCCGTGGTCGAGGTCGGCATGGGCGGGACGTGGGACGCCACCAACGTCGTCGACGCGCGGGTCGCCGTCGTCACGCCGGTGGCGCTCGACCACGCCGAGTACCTCGGCCCCGACGTCGCCACGATCGCCGGGGAGAAGGCCGGGATCATCAAGCCCGACGCGATCGCCGTCCTCGCGCGGCAGGAGCCGACCGCCCTGGACGTGCTGGTCCGCCGCGCCGTCGAGGTGGAGGCGGTCGTGGCGCGGGAGGGCACCGAGTTCGGCGTGCTCGACCGGCGGGTCGCCGTGGGCGGGCAGCAGCTGCGGCTGCAGGGTCTGGGCGGGGAGTACGGCGACGTCTTCCTGCCGCTGTTCGGCGCGCACCAGGCGCAGAACGCCGCCACCGCGCTGGCCGCCGTCGAGGCGTTCCTCGGCGCCGGGGCGACCACCGGCACGATCGACGTGGAGACGGTGCGCACCGCCTTCGCCGCCGTGCGCTCGCCCGGCCGGCTGGAGCGGGTGCGCACCAGCCCGACCGTGCTGGTCGACGCCGCGCACAACCCCGCGGGCATGGCCGCCACCGTCGACGCGATCCGCGAGTCCTTCGACTTCACCCGGCTGGTCGGCGTGGTCGGGGCGGTGCACGGCAAGGACGTGTCCGGCATGCTCGCCGCCCTCGAGGACGTCTGCGCCGAGCTGGTGGTGACCCAGAACAGCTCCTCGCGGGCGATGCCGGCGGACGAGCTGGGTGCGCTGGCCGTCGACGTCTTCGGCGCCGACCGCGTCAGCGTCTCGCCGCGGCTGCCCGAGGCCCTCACCGAGGCGATCGAGCTGGCCGAGGCCGGTCCGGACGACGCCCTGGGTGGCTCGGGCGTGCTGGTCACCGGCAGCGTGATCACCGCCGGCGAGGCGCGCACCATCCTGGCCGGGGGCAGGACGTGACCGCGCCGGACCCGGTCCGCGCGGCGAAGGCGCTGCGCGGCGTGGCCGCGGCGGTGCTGCTGCTCGAGGGCATCGCGGTGCTGTTCGTGCCCCGCGCGATCGCGCAGACCGAGGCGGGCCTGGGCGGTGTCCGGCTGACGACCCTGCTCGTGCTGGCCCTCGTGCTCATCCTGGCCAGCGGCGTCCAGCGCCGGCCGCGGGGGCTGGAGATCGCCACCGCGCTGCAGGTGCCGCTGCTGCTCACCGGGCTCATCGACGCCGCGATGTGGTTCGTCGGCGGGGTCTTCGTGCTCATCTGGCTCTACCTGCTGCAGGTGCGCAAGGACCTGCTCGGCTCGCCGTTCGCCGAGCCGGCCGCCGGCGACCGACCCGGGCCGGCGCCCGGCGACCGACCCGGGCCGGCGCCCGGCGACTGACCCGGGCCGGCGGCTCAGGCGGCCGACGCGCCGTCGAGCCCCTGCCGCAGCCGGACGACGTCGGTGCCCAGCTGCCGCAGCACCCGCTCCACCACCGGGTCGGCGACCGCCAGGACGCCGACGACCAGGTGCCCGGTGTCGATGACCCGGTGGCGGCGCCGGCGTGGCTGGGCCACGACGTGCCGGAGCGCGGCCTCCAGCACCCGCTTGGCACCGTCGGTGAACGGGGCGTGCCCGGTGCGGACCCGCCGTCCCCGGTCGAGCGCACCGGGGCCGAAGGCGGACTCCGCCGCGGCGCGCACCCGGTCCAGGTCGATCCCGACGGCGGCCAGGGCGTCGGCGTCCAGCTGCCCACCCGACCGGGTCAGCGCGTCGCGGACGGTCGCGTGGTCGAGACCCACGGACCGCAGGACCGCACCGCCGCGGCCGGGGTCGCGGGTGAGCGCGAGCAGGAGGTGCACCGGCTCGATCCGCCCGGTGCGCAGGTCACGGGCCTCCTCCTGGGCCACGACCACCGCGCGGCGGGCCTCCTGGGCGAAGCGTTCGAACACCTCAGACGTCCTTCCTGCTCCGGGCGTGCTCCGTGTGGACGGCCCGCCGGCTGACGCCGAGGGCCCCGGCGATCCGCTGCCACGACCAGCCGCGCGCCCGCGCGTTGCCGACCTGCAGCACCTCGAGGCGCTCGGCAAGCTCGCGCAGCGCCCGGACGGCCCGCAGGCCGGTGTCCGGGTCGTCGGCCGCGGCGGCGGTGGGAACGGCGGGAGGAGGGGCCATGCGTCAACTGTGGTTGACGATGCCCGAGATGTCAACCGGGGTTGACGCGGACCGTCCCGTAGTCTCCGGCACCGTGTCTGCACCCACCGCTGAGCGCACCCTCGTCCTGGTCAAGCCCGACGGCGTCGCCCGCGGCCTGGTCGGGGAGGTCGTCTCCCGGCTCGAGGCCAAGGGCCTGCGGCTGGTCGCCGCCGAGCTGCGCACCCTGACCCGCGACGTCGCCGAGCAGCACTACGCCGAGCACCGCGAGCGGCCGTTCTTCGGCTCGCTGGTCGAGTTCATCACCGGCGGCCCGCTGCTGGCCCTCGTCGTCGAGGGCCCGCGGGCGATCGAGGCCTTCCGCGCGCTGGCCGGCGCCACCGACCCGGTCAAGGCCGGGCCCGGCACCATCCGCGGCGACCTCGCCCTCGAGGTGCAGAACAACATCGTGCACGGCTCGGACTCGCCGGAGTCCGCCGCCCGCGAGGTCGCGCTCTTCTTCCCCGCCCTCGGCTGAGGAAACCGGCTGGACCCCGCCCCCGGGACCGCCGGTAGCGTCGCCGACCGTGGGGGAGGTCGTCCGGGCCCGGGGCCTGGTGAAGCGCTTCGGCTCCTCCACCGCGGTCGACGGGATCGACGTCGACATCGCGCCGGGGGAGGCCTTCGGCTTCCTCGGGCCCAACGGCGCCGGCAAGAGCACGACGATGCGCATGATCGGCGCGGTCTCCCCGCCGACGGCCGGCGAGCTGCGGATCCTGGGCATGGACCCCGCCGTCGACGGCCCGGCCATCCGGGCCCGCCTCGGCGTCGTGCCGCAGACCGACAACCTCGACCTCGAGCTCACCGTCGCGGAGAACCTGCTCGTCTACGGCCGCTACTTCGGTCTGCCGAGGGCCACGGTGCGCGAGCGGGCCGCCGAGCTGCTCGACTTCGTCCAGCTCACCGACCGGGCCGGCGACCGGGTCGAGCCGCTGTCGGGCGGGATGAGGCGGCGGCTCACCATCGCCCGGGCGCTGGTCAACGACCCCGACGTCGTCCTGCTCGACGAGCCCACCACCGGCCTGGACCCGCAGGCCCGGCACGTCCTGTGGGAGCGGCTGTACCGGCTCAAGCAGCGCGGCGTCACCCTCGTGCTCACCACGCACTACATGGACGACGCACTACATGGACGAGGCCGAGCAGCTGTGCGACCGGCTCGTCGTCATGGACCGGGGCCGGATCGCCGCCGAGGGCTCGCCGGCCGAGCTGATCGCCACCTGGTCCACCCGCGAGGTGTGCGAGCTGCGCTTCCCGCTGACCGAGGGCACACCCGGCCCGGCCGCGCACGCCGAGGCGCTGGCGCCGCTGGTGGCCCGGGGGGTCGCCGAGCGGCTGGAGGTGCTGCCCGACCGGCTGCTGCTCTACACCGCCGACGGTGACGCCGCGCTCTCGGCGGTGCTCGCCGAGGGCGTCCACCCGGTGTCGTCGCTGGTCCGGCGCAGCTCGCTGGAGGACGTCTTCCTGCGCCTGACCGGCCGGACCCTGGTCGACTGATGCCCGGCCCGGCCGCCTGGTCGCTGTTCCTGCAGCGGCTGACCGCGCACCGCCACCACTGGCGCAGCAGCGCGATCGGCAGCGTGCTCGAGCCGGTGCTCTTCCTCGCCGCGATGGGCCTGACGCTGGGCACCCTGGTCGACCGCGGGCCGGGGCTGCCCGGCGGCGTCGGCTACCTGGCCTTCCTCGCGCCGGGCCTGCTGGTGGCCGCGGCGATGCAGACGGCCACCGGCGAGTCGAGCTACCCGGTGCTCGGGGCGATCAAGTGGGACCGCACCTACGACGCGGTCCTGGCCACCCCGGCCCGCCCGGCCGACCTGGTGGCCGGCCACCTGCTCTACGTCGCCTTCCGGGTGACGACGTCGGCCGCGGCCTTCCTCGTCGTCCTGCTGGCCTTCGGCGCCGCGGGGAGCCCGCTGGTGGTGCTCACCGTGCCGGTCGCCCTGCTCACCGGGCTGGCCTTCGCCGCGCCGGTCACCGCCATGGCCGGCCGGCTGGAGGAGGACTCGGCGTTCGCCGCGCTGCAGCGGTTCCTCCTCGTGCCGGTGTTCCTGTTCTCCGGCACCTTCTTCCCGGTCGGCCAGCTGCCGACGGTCCTCGAGTGGGTCGCCTACGCGACGCCGCTGTGGCACGGGGTCGCGTTCGCCCGCGACCTCGCCCTCGGCACCCCCGGGGCGGGGACGGCGCTGCTGCACGCCGGCTACCTGACGCTGTGGATCGTCGCCGGCACGTGGCTGGCCACCCGCACGCTCACCCGGCGGCTGGTCCGGTGAGCGCCCGGACCTCGCCGTCGCTGCTGCTGCGGGTCGTGCCGCTGTACCCGCTCTCGCCCCGCCGGGCCGGCACCCTCGTGCACCGCAACCTGCTGGTGGCCCGCCGCAACTGGGTGGTGTTCGCCTCGGGCTTCTTCGAGCCGTTCTTCTACCTGCTGTCCATCGGCGTCGGCATCGGGGGGCTGGTGGGCGACGTCGTCACCGACGGCGGCACCGCGCTGAGCTACCAGCAGTTCGTGGCCCCCGCGCTGCTGGCCTCGGCGGCGATGAACGGCGCGGTCTACGACGCCGTCTTCAACCTCTTCTTCAAGCTGCGCTACGCCAAGCTCTACGACGCCGTGCTGGCCACGCCGGTCTCGGCCGCCGACGCCGCGGTGGGGGAGACGGTGTGGGCGCTGCTGCGCGGGGCGGCCTACTCGGCGGCGTTCCTGCTGGTGATGCTGGTGCTGGGGCTGGTCGGCTCGTGGTGGGCGGTGCTGGCGCTGCCGGCCGCCGTCCTCATCGGGTTCGCGTTCGCCGCGGTGGGCCTGGGGGCGACCACGTTCCTGCGCGGCTGGCAGGACTTCGAGTCCGTGCAGGTCGCCGTCCTGCCGCTGTTCCTGTTCTCCACGACCTTCTACCCGCTGTCGACCTACCCCCGCCCGCTTCAGCTGGTCGTCGAGTGCACCCCGCTCTACCACGGCATCGAGCTGGTCCGGGGCGGGGTGACCGGCGCCGTCGGGTGGTCGCTGCTGGGCTCGGCGGCCTACCTGCTGGTCATGGGCCTGGCCGGGCTGGCGGTCGGCGCGCGGCGGCTGGAGCGGCTGCTGCTGTCCTGACCCCGCCCGCCGCGGGGCCCTCGGGCCGGCGGGCGGCGTCTACCCTGGACCGGTCATGACTGGACAGAGCCTCTACCCCCGTCTCGAACCGCTGCTGGCCCAGGTGCAGAAGCCGATCCAGTACGTCGGCGGGGAGCTCAACGCGCAGGTCAAGGCGTGGGACGACGTCGCCGTGCACTGGGCGCTGATGTACCCCGACGCCTACGAGGTGGGGCTGCCCAACCAGGGCCTCATGATCCTGTACGAGGTGCTCAACGAGCGTCCCGACGCCCTCGCCGAGCGGACCTACGCCGTCTGGCCCGACCTGGCCGCGCTGATGCGCGAGCACGGCGTCGGCCAGTTCACCGTCGACGCGCACCGGGCCGTGCGCGACTTCGACCTGCTCGGCGTCAGCTTCGCCACCGAGCTCGGCTACACCAACCTGCTCGAGGCCCTCGACCTCGCCGGGGTCCCGCTGCACGCGGTCGACCGCGACGAGACCCACCCGGTCGTCGTGGCCGGCGGGCACGCGGCGTTCAACCCCGAGCCGGTCGCCGACTTCGTCGACTGCGCCGTCCTCGGCGACGGCGAGCAGGTCGTCGGCGACGTCACCGACGTCGTCGCCGCCTGGAAGGAGCAGGGCCGCCCCGGCGGGCGCGAGGAGCTGCTGACCCGCCTCGCCCGGGTCGACGGCGTCTACGTGCCGCGCTTCTACGCGGTCTCCTACGGTCCCGACGGCGCCATCGCGGCCGTGACCCGCACCCGGGACGACGTGCCCGCGCGGGTCGGCAAGCGCACCGTCATGGACCTCGACGAGTGGCCCTACCCGAAGACGCCGCTGGTCCCGCTGGCCGAGAGCGTGCACGAGCGGATGAGCGTGGAGATCTTCCGCGGCTGCACCCGCGGCTGCCGCTTCTGCCAGGCCGGGATGATCACCCGCCCGGTGCGCGAGCGGACGATCACCGGCATCGGCTCGATGGTCGACCAGGGCCTGCGCGCGACCGGCTACGAGGAGGTCGGGCTGCTGTCGCTCTCCAGCGCCGACCACTCCGAGATCGGCCAGGTGGCCAAGGAGCTCGCCGACCGGTACGAGGGCACCAACACCGGGCTGTCGCTGCCCTCGACCCGCGTCGACGCGTTCAACGTGACCCTGGCCAACGAGCTGTCCCGCAACGGTCGGCGGTCGGGGCTGACCTTCGCCCCCGAGGGCGGCAGCGAGCGGATCCGCCGGGTGATCAACAAGACCGTGTCCAAGGAGGACCTGGTCCGCACGGTCACCACCGCCTACGCCAACGGCTGGCAGCAGGTGAAGCTCTACTTCATGTGCGGCCTCCCGACGGAGACCGACGAGGACGTGCTGGAGATCGCCGACCTGGCGGTCGAGGTCATCCGCGCCGGCCGCGAGGCCAGCGGGCGCCGCGACATCCGCTGCACCGTCTCGATCGGCGGGTTCGTGCCCAAGCCGCACACGCCGTTCCAGTGGGCCGCGCAGGCCGGTGCCGAGACCATCGACCACCGGTTGAGGGTCCTGCGGCAGGCCATCAACGCCGACCGGCGGATCGGCCGCTCGATCGGGCTGCGCTACCACGACGGCAAGCCGGGTGTGGTCGAGGGCCTGCTCTCCCGCGGTGACCGCCGCGTGGGCCGGGTGATCGAGGGCGTCTGGCGCGACGGCGGCCGCTTCGACGGCTGGAGCGAGCACTTCTCCTACGAGCGCTGGGCCCGGGTGGCCGCCGCGGAGCTCGCCCCGTACGGGGTGGACCTGGACTGGTTCACCACCCGCGAGCGCACCCAGGACGAGGTCCTGCCCTGGGACCACCTGGACTCCGGGCTGGACAAGGAGTGGCTCTGGGACGACTGGCAGGACGCCCTGTCCGAGGAGGAGGTCGCCGACTGCCGGTGGACCCCCTGCTACGACTGCGGGGTCTGCCCGACCAACGGCACCGAGATCCAGATCGGTCCCACCGGGCGCAGCCTGATCCCGCTCACCGTCGTCGGCCGGTAGTGGCCCGCCAGCCCGAGGGGCCGCCCCCGCCGCCCACCGTCCAGAAGCTGCGGCTGCGCTACGCCAAGCGCGGCCCGCTGCGCTTCGCCTCCCACCGCGACCTCGCCCGCGCGCTGGAGCGGGCCCTGCGCCGCGCCCGGGTGCCGATGGCGTTCTCCGCCGGGTTCAGCCCGCACCCGAAGATCAGCTACGTCGGGGCGGCGCCGACCGGGGCGGCCAGCGAGGCCGAGTACCTGGAGATCGGCCTGGCCGAGCGGCGGGACCCCGAGGAGGTGCGGGCGGCGCTGGACGCCTCGCTGCCCACCGGTGTCGACGTGCTCGAGTGCGTGGAGGCCGCCGAGGGCGGCGGGTCGCTGGCCGACCGGATCGACGCCGCCCGGTGGCGGGTCGAGATGCCCGGCGTCGAGCCGGCCGAGCTCGCCGCCGCGGTGGCGGCCCTCCTGGCCCGGGACGAGGTGCTCGTGGCCAAGCGCACCAAGAACGGCCTGCGCGACGTGGATGCGCGGGGTCCGGTGGCCTCGGCGTCCGCGGGCGGGGAGGCAGGTTGTGCCATACTGCACGTGGTCGTCCGGCAGGTGACGCCCGCCGTTCGACCCGACGACGTGGTGGCCGCACTCGCTGCCGTCGCCGACCTGCGCCCGCCGTCGCCCCCACGGGCCGTGCGTGAGGCGCAGGGCCGGCTCGACGACAGCGGGACCGTGGCCGATCCGCTCGGTCCCGACCGAGTGACGCGCACCCGCTGCCAGGGGGAGCACGCCGCGGTCTGACCGGCGAGCCCGGGGGCTCCCGCGCCGTCGAGCGGCACGGCTGCCAGACGTGACGCCCCGACCCGGCACCACCCGAGACCACCGCACCACCGCACCACCTGCAGTCCGGCCCCGGCCGCGGCGACCACCGCCCGGGACCGACCCCAGACTTCGCAGGCCGAGCTCACCGCCGCACCCCGTGCGGTCGCCCGGCCCGCCCAACCCGTGCTCCTGCGCGGCCGCCTGTCCTCCCCGACCGGCGCCCGGGAGCACCACACAGGAGGCGAGCCCTCGTGGCCGACCAGGACAGCGACACCACCGGAGACCGGACCGCGGCGGACCCCACCGCGACCGTCGGGACCCCGGTCCGCGACCCGGCGGGGGAGGGACCCGCCGGGGACACCCCCGCCGAGGCCCCGGCGCAGGCCACCGATCCCGACCGGGCCGAGCCGGACGCCGACGGGATCGAGCCCGGCGGGTTCGAGCCGGACGGCATCGAGCCGGAGGGGATCGAGCTCGCCGCCGGCCAGCCGGCCGAGCCCGACGCGGACCGGACGGACGCGGCCGAGCCGGACGAGGCGCCGTCGCCGTTCGGCGCCGAGTTCAGCTCGCCGGAGCCGACCGCCGTCATCGCCCGCCCCCGCCGGCGGGCCACCCGGCCGGCCGGCGCCGCCGACCCCGGCACCTACACGCCGCCCCCGCCGGTGGCCCCCGCGGTCCCGGCCTTCGTCAGCTTCGTGGCGCCGCTGGAGACCGAGGTGCCGCCGGCGACCCGCCGGCGCAGCCGCCGTCCGCTGCCGGAGTCCCCGGACGTGGAGGACGTCGCCCCCGACGAGGAGGCCGAGGAGATCCCGGCGCCGCGCTCGCGCCGCGGCCGGTCGCGCCGTCGCGGCGGGGACGCCGACACCGTGACCCCGGCCGCCGACGCCGACGAGCAGGACCTCCCGCCGGCCGCCGACGTGGACGCCGAGGACACCGACCTCGACACCGACACCGGTGACGACGCCGACCGCGACGACACCGGTGACGACGCCGACCGCGACGACACCGGTGACGACGGCGCGGCGGGCAGCCGCCGCCGCCGCCGGGGGCGCCGGGGCCGCGGCCGTGGCCGCACCGGTGAGGACGCCGGCGAGGAGACCGACGACGACGGCGACGGCCGGGCCGACGGGCGCGTCGACGAGGACACCTCGGACGACGACACCGAGGACGAGGACACCGACGCCGACGAGGCGGCCGAGGGCGACGACGCCGAGACCGGCTCGAGCACCCGCCGGCGCCGCCGTCGCCGCCGCCGCGGCGGGGAGGCCGCCGGCGAGAGCGTGACCGACGACGACGACCGCCCCGAGCGGGCCGGCCGCACCGGACGCACCACCAGCGACGAGGACGTCCGGGGCGTCGCCGGATCCACCCGGCTGGAGGCCAAGCGCCAGCGCCGCCGCGAGGGCCGCGACACCGGCCGCCGCCGCGCGCCGATCCTGACCGAGGCGGAGTTCCTCGCCCGGCGGGAGGCCGTCGATCGGCGCATGGTCATCCGCCAGCGCGGCGAGCGCACCCAGATCGCCGTCCTCGAGGACGGGGTGCTGGTCGAGCACTACGTCACCCAGGCACAGGCGACGTCCTTCGCCGGCAACGTCTACCTGGGCCGCGTGCAGAACGTGCTGCCCAGCATGGAGGCGGCGTTCGTCGACATCGGCAAGGGCCGCAACGCCGTCCTCTACGCCGGCGAGGTCAACTGGGAGGCCGCGGGCCTGTCCGGCAAGCAGCGCTCGATCGAGCAGGCGCTCAAGTCCGGTGACAAGGTGCTCGTCCAGGTCACCAAGGACCCGATCGGCCACAAGGGCGCCCGGCTGACCCAGCAGGTCAACCTGCCCGGCCGGTTCCTCGTCTACGTGCCCGGCGGCTCGATGACCGGCATCAGCCGCAAGCTGCCCGACACCGAGCGGCAGCGGCTCAAGGACGTCCTCAAGAAGATCGTCCCCGAGGACGCCGGCGTCATCATCCGGACCGCCGCGGAGGGAGCCTCGGAGGAGGAGCTCACCCGCGACGTCGCCCGGCTGCAGGCGCAGTGGGAGGTCATCAGCCAGAAGGCCGGGTCGAGCAGCAACGCGCCGACCCTGCTCTACGGCGAGCCCGACCTGGCCATCCGGGTCATCCGCGACGTCTTCAACGAGGACTTCTCCGAGCTCGTCGTCCAGGGCGACGACGCCTGGGACACCGTCGAGGCCTACGTCGCACACGTCTCCCCGGAGCTGTCCGGGCGGCTGGTGCGGCACGTCGGCGAGGGCGACGTCTTCCGCGACCTGCGCATCGACGAGCAGCTGACCAAGGCGCTCGACCGCAAGGTGTGGCTACCCTCGGGCGGCTCGCTGGTCATCGACCGCACCGAGGCGATGACCGTCGTCGACGTCAACACCGGCAAGTTCACCGGGTCCGGCGGCAACCTCGAGCAGACCGTCACCCGCAACAACATGGAGGCGGCCGAGGAGATCGTCCGCCAGCTCCGGCTGCGCGACATCGGCGGCATCATCGTCATCGACTTCATCGACATGGTGCTCGAGAGCAACCGCGACCTCGTGCTGCGCCGGCTCACCGAGTGCCTGGGCCGCGACCGCACCAAGCACCAGGTGGCCGAGGTGACGTCACTGGGCCTGGTGCAGATGACCCGCAAGCGGGTCGGGCAGGGCCTGCTCGAGGTCTTCTCCGAGCCGTGCGAGCACTGCCGCGGCCGCGGCGTCGTCGTGAGCACCGAGCCCGTGGACGACCGGCGCCGCGGCGGCAACGGCTCCGGCGGCTCCGGCGGCTCCGGCGGCTCGGGCAGCCCGGGTGGCGCCGGCGGCAACGGCGGCCGGCGGGACCAGGGGCGCAAGGACGACCGCAGGGACGCCGACCGCAAGGAGGCCGTGGTCGAGGTGACCGCGCCGTCCGGCGGGGACGCCGCAGCCGAGGGCGGCGGCGCCGACGCGACCGAGGTCGAGGGACAGCGCTCGGGCGGCCGCCGCCGCGGGCGCCGCAACCGCGGCCAGGCCGGTGAGGAGCGCGCCGCCGAGGACGCGGCGGCGCTGGCCGCCGCCTCCGGCGGGATCGACACGGACGACGCCGGCACCGACGGCGTGGCGCCCGGAGCCCCCGACACCGCCGAGGCCGAGGTGACGATCCAGCTCGGCGCCGAGGTGCCGGGCGCGGAGGTCATCGAGCCGGGGACCGCCGAGCCGGGGACCGCCGAGCCGCAGGTCGCCGAGCTCGGGACCGCGGAGCCGGCGACCACCGGGCCCGAGCCGGTGATCGAGGAGCCCACCGCGTCCCAGCTCGCGGCCGACCCCGTCGTGCCCGAGCCCACCGCGACCGCGGGGCCCACGGCCGAGCCGGCCACCGTCGCGACCCCCGAGCAGGTGTCCGGCACGGACCCGGACGACGAGGACGACGAGGACGAGCGGATCCCCGCGTCGGCCGGTCCCGACGACCCGGCCCCGTCGACCGACCCGCACGCACCCGGCGTCCCCTCCGGCGACGGCGCCGGGCCGGCCGGGGGACGTCCGCGCCGCCGTCGCGCGGCCAGCCGCCCGGCCGGTCCGCCGGCCTCCTGACCCTCCCGGCGGCCGGGGCCACGTTCGACCCGGTCCTGGCCGCTCGGGTACGCTGGTCGGGTTGCACCGCCCCGGCTCGGGCCCTGCCCGGGACCGCGGAGGCGGTGCGGCCCGTCCAGCACCCGGTGCCCGCGCCGGGGTGCGTGCAGGACGCAGCGCGGGACAGACAGCAGCGATCGAGGAGTCAGTGGTGTACGCAGTCGTGAAGGCCGGTGGCCGGCAGCACAAGGTGGCCGTGGGCGACCGGTTCACGGTCAACCGTCTCGCCGGTGAGGCGGGCGACACCGTCACCCTCCCGGCCCTGCTCCTGGTCGACGGCGAGACCGTGACCAGTGACGTGCAGGCGCTCGCGGGCGTGACCGTGACCGGCGAGATCGTCGGCCACGGCAAGGGCCCGAAGATCCGCATCCACAAGTTCAAGAACAAGACGGGCTACCACAAGCGGCAGGGGCACCGTCAGCCGCTGACCGACGTGGTCGTCCGCGACATCACGAAGGGCTGACGACGACATGGCACACAAGAAGGGCGCCTCGTCCTCCCGCAACGGCCGCGACTCCAACGCCCAGCGCCTCGGCGTCAAGCGCTTCGGCGGCCAGGTCGTCAAGGCCGGCGAGATCATCGTCCGCCAGCGCGGCACCCACTTCCACCCGGGCCTGGGCGTCGGCCGCGGCGGCGACGACACGCTGTTCGCCCTCGCGCCCGGTGCGGTCACCTTCGGCACCCGGCGCGGTCGCAAGACCATCTCGATCACCACGGTCGACTGAACGAGGACCCCGTCGCCCCCACCGCTCGCACGCTCGCGGCGGGACCCTGCGACGGGGCCACGTCCACACGCACCGCCACGAGCGCACGGGCCGGCCGGCCCGTGCGCTCGTCGGCGTTCGGCACGCAGTGAGCAGGTAGAGGCAACAGATGGCCACGTTCGTCGACCGCGTCGTCGTGCACGTCGCCGCCGGCAACGGCGGTCACGGCGTGTCGTCGGTGCACCGTGAGAAGTACAAGCCCCTCGGCGGTCCCGACGGCGGCAACGGCGGGGACGGCGGCGACGTCGTCCTCGAGGTGGACCCCAACGTCCACACCCTGCTGGACTTCCACCACCACCCCCACCAGAAGGCCGGCAACGGCCGCCCGGGCGCCGGCAGCAACCGGCACGGCGCCCGCGGCGAGCAGCGCGTGCTGCGCGTCCCCGAGGGCACGGTGGTGAGCACCCCGGACGGCCGGGTCATCGCCGACCTCGTCGGCGCCGGCACCCGGGTGGTGCTGGCCGCCGGCGGCAAGGGCGGCCTGGGCAACGCCGCACTGGCCAACCCCCGCCGCAAGGCGCCCGGCTTCGCGCTGCTCGGCGAGCCCGGCGAGGCCTTCGACGCGGTGTTCGAGCTCAAGAGCGTCGCCGACGTCGGCCTGGTCGGCTTCCCCTCGGCGGGCAAGTCCTCGCTGATCGCCGCCATGTCCGCGGCGCGGCCGAAGATCGCCGACTACCCGTTCACCACGCTGGTGCCCAACCTCGGCGTCATCCGGTCCGGCGACGTCGTCTACACGATGGCCGACGTGCCCGGCCTGATCCCCGGCGCCTCGACCGGCAAGGGCCTGGGGCTGCAGTTCCTCCGCCACGTCGAGCGCTGCGCGGTGCTGGTGCACGTCGTCGACATGGCGACCCCGGAGCCCGGCCGCGACCCCGAGAGCGACATCGAGGCCCTCGAGCACGAGCTGGCCCTGTACTCCGAGGGCGCCGCCGGCGGCGACGGGCTCGACCTGGTCGGCCGCCTGCGGATCGCCGTCCTCAACAAGATCGACGTGCCGGACGGCCGGGAGCTGGTCGACCTGGTGCGGCCGTCGCTGGAGGCCCGCGGGCTGCGGGTGTTCCCGGTCAGTGCCGCGACGGGGGAGGGGCTGACCGAGCTCGGCTACGCGCTGGCCGCCGCCGTCGAGGAGCACCGCACCTCCCTGCCCGCGCCGGAGGCCGCCCGCGTCACCCTGACGCCGCGCGCGGTCGACGACTCCGGCTTCACCGTCACCCGCGACCCGGACGACGACGCGACGTTCGTCGTCCGCGGGGTCAAGCCCGAGCGCTGGGTCCGGCAGACCGACTTCACCAACGACGAGGCCGTCGGCTACCTCGCCGACCGGCTCAACCGGCTGGGCGTCGAGGAGGAGCTGGTCAGGCTCGGTGCGCAGGAGGGCGACATGGTCGTCATCGGCGACGTCGGCTTCGACTTCGTGCCCAGCCTGCCCGCGGGCAGCCCGATCGCCGAGGAGACCGCGGGCCTCGGCGGCCGCGGCACCGACAGCCGCATCGACGCCCCGCACCGCGTGCGGGCCGCCGAGCGGCTGGCGGCCAAGAGGGCCCGCCGGACGCCGTACGAGCTCACCGAGACGTGGGGGGACGAGGACCTCCCGGACGACGGGGACGGCACGTGAGCGCCCGCCCCGAGCTGTCCGGGGCCGCCCGCGTGGTCGTCAAGGTCGGCTCCTCGTCGCTCACCACGCTGCCCGGCGGGCTGGACCCGGCGCGGCTGACCGCCCTGGTCGACGTCCTGGCCGCGGTGCGCGCCTCGGGCCGCGAGGTGGTGCTGGTGTCCTCCGGCGCGATCGCCGCGGGGCTGGCGCCGCTCGGCGTCGAGGGCCGCCCGCGCGACCTCGCCACCGCGCAGGCGGCGGCCAGCGTCGGCCAGCTGCGGCTGGTGCAGACCTACGCCGACGCCTTCGACCGGCACGGCGTCACCGTCGGGCAGGTGCTGCTGACCGCCGACGACCTCACCCGGCGCAGCCACTACCGCAACGCCCGGCAGACCCTCGAGCGGCTGCTCACCCTCGGGGCGCTGCCGATCGTCAACGAGAACGACACGGTGGCCACCGAGGAGATCCGCTTCGGCGACAACGACCGGCTCGCCGCGCTGGTCGCCCACGTCTGCGCCGCCGACGCGCTGGTGCTGCTCTCCGACGTCGACGGCGTCTACGACGGCGACCCGCGCACCGGTCCCGCCCGGCTGCTCGACCGGGTCGCCGGGCCCGCCGACCTCGGCGCGGTCACCCTCGGCACCGCCCGGCGCAACGGCGTGGGCACCGGTGGGATGGCCACCAAGGTCGAGGCGGCGCTCATCGCCTCCGGCGCGGGCGTCCCCGTCGTCGTCACCTCGACCCCGCAGGCCGCCGCCGCGCTGGCCGGTGAGTCCGTCGGCACCCTCTTCGAGCCGCACGGCCGCCGCCCCTCGGGCCGGCAGTTCTGGCTGCGCTACGCCAGCCGGCCGCGGGGGCGGCTGCTGCTCGACGAGGGCGCGGTGCGCGCCGTCCGGGAGCGGTCGGCCTCCCTGCTGGCCGCCGGCATCACCGGCGTCGACGGCGACTTCCTCGCCGACGACCCGGTCGACCTGGTCGGCCCGGACGGCGCCGTCGTCGCCCGCGGGCTGGTCGCCTACGACGCCCGCGAGCTGCCCGACCTGCTCGGCCGGCGCACGCCCGACCTGGACCCGGAGTACCGGCGCGAGGTCGTGCACCGCGACGAGATGGTGCTGGTCGGGCGCCGGTCGGCCGGCTGAGAGACTGCCCGCGTGACGATCCGCCCCATCCGCGAGCTCGGTGACCCCGTGCTCCGCACGCCCGCCGACGAGGTGCGGGCCTTCGACAAGGAACTGGCCGCCCTGGTCCGCGACCTGCTGGAGACCGTCGACCACCCCGGCCGTGCCGGGCTGGCCGCGCCGCAGATCGGCGTCAGCGCCCGGGTCTTCAGCTACAACGTCGACG
Organism: Geodermatophilus maliterrae; assembly: GCF_041018925.1. Taxonomy (NCBI): domain Bacteria; kingdom Bacillati; phylum Actinomycetota; class Actinomycetes; order Geodermatophilales; family Geodermatophilaceae; genus Geodermatophilus; species Geodermatophilus maliterrae. The sequence goes on along the minus strand of NZ_JBFNXQ010000049.1, from coordinate 9,953 downwards.
GCGAGATCGGCCACCTGGTCAACCCGCGGGTCGTCGAGCTGTCCGAGGAGACCCAGGACGGTGACGAGGGCTGCCTGTCCATCCCCGGCATCTGGGCGCCGACGGTCCGGGCGATGTCGGCCGTCGTCGAGGGGTTCGACGTGCACGGCGAGCCGCTGCGGCTGTCGGGCACCGGGCTGATGGCCCGCTGCCTGCAGCACGAGGTCGACCACCTCGACGGGAAGGTCTTCCTCGACCGGCTGGCCGGCGAGGCCCGCAAGGCCGCCCTGCGCGCGCTGCGCGACCGCAGGTGAAGGACCTCGTCCTTCCTCACCCCTCGCGAGCTCGGGGCGAGCCTCTGGACGAGGCCCTACTGTCGGGTCCCGTGACCGACCTCGCCACCCGCGCCCGCACCCTCCTCGACCTGCACACGGCCCCGGAGATCCTCGTCCTGGCCAACGTCTGGGACGTCGTCTCCGCCCAGGTGGTCGCCGGCACCGACGGCGTCCGCGCACTGGCCACCGCCAGCCACGGCATCGCCTCCACCTTCGGCTACGCGGACGGCGAGAACATCCCGCTCGACCTGCACCTCGACATGGTCGGCCGGATCACCGCCGCCGTGGACCTGCCGGTGAGCATGGACATGGAGGCCGGCTACGGCGACGCCGGCGAGACCACCCGCCGGGCCATCGGGAAGGGCGTCGTCGGGGGCAACCTCGAGGACCAGATGAAGCCGCTGGACGACGCCGTGGCCGCCGTCGAGGCGGTGCTGCGCGCCGGCCGCGACGCCGGGGTCGACTTCGTGCTCAACGCCCGCACCGACGCCTTCGTCCGCGCCGGGGCCGACGCCGACCGCGGCGAGGTGCTCACCGAGGCGGTCCGCCGCGGCCGCGCCTACCTCGGGGCCGGGGCGCCGGTGGTCTTCGTGCCCGGCGTGGTGGCCCGCGAGGAGGTCGAGGCGCTGGTCGACGGCCTCGGCCGCGGCAAGGTCACGCTGATCAGCGTGCCCGGCGCCTCGCTGCCGGCCCGCGAGATGCAGGAGCTCGGCGTCGCCCGGGTGTCCACCGGCCCGTTCACCCAGCGGGTCGCGCTCACCGCCCTGCAGGACGCCGCCGCCGAGATGGTCGCCGGTGGCACCCTCCCGGCCGGCACCCGCGCGCTCAACTGACCGCCCGCGGGCGGCGGTCACCCGGCCGCCGCCGGGACGCGGTCAGACGGCGACGCCGGCCCGGGGGAGCGCGAGGCCGCGGACGTCGAACGGGGTGACCACCGCGGCCGGGGGCGGCCGCCCCTGCAGCAGGTCGGCGACCAGCGGCCCGACGACCTCCGCGTCGTGGCGCTCGAAGTCCTCGCGCGACTCCCAGACCTCGATCACCTGGAACCCGTCCCCGGTCTCCCGCGCCAGGTGGACCAGCAGGCCGTCGACGGCCCCGCCGGTCCGCTCCAGCAGTGCCCGGTGGGCGGCGTCGTACAGCGCCACCGGCTCGGGCACGTCCATCGTCACGGCCCAGGTCACGGCGTCCTCCTCGTCGGGTCGTCGCGACGGCCCCGTGCCGCCGCGAGCTGGTGAGCGCCCTCCCCGGAGAGCCGGTCGAGCGCAGCGGTGCGGCCGGTGAGCAGCAGCAGCAGGTCGCCGGTCGTCCCCTCGACCGGCGCGCCGGTGCCGGCCCTCCAGCCGGAGTCGGTGGCGGTGAGCGCGAACCCCGCCAGCCGCCGCCGTGCCCGGAACGGGAAGCTCATCCCCCACACCCGGGTGGCGGCGGCGGCCGCGGCGGCGGGCGGCACCGCACGCTCGCGGCCCAGCGGGACGGCGACGTCCTGGCCGTGCACCAGCACGTCGATCAGCGGCTCGAGCGGGCTGACGAAGGCTGCCGTGCGCCGGGAACCGACCATCGCGCGGATCCGGCGCGCGTACTCCGGTTCGGGCAGGTGCGCGGCGCGCAGGGCGGTGTCCCGGATCATCCGGTCGAAGCTCCCGCGCGCCCGGACGGTGGCGACCACGGCCGCCGCCGGGCCCATCTGCGCGAGCGTCAGGTGGGCGGCCACGTCGCGGACCCGCCAGGCGTCGCAGAGCGACGGCGTCTCCCACTCGGCCGGGGACAGGTCGTCGAGCAGGTCGGCCAGGCTCGCCCGCTCGGTGTCGATGGTGCGCCAGACGTCGTCGAGGTCCACGGTGGCCTCCTCGGAATCGGTACGATCCTCTGACCATCTAGTCAGATCATCTGACCATCGTCAAGGGGTCCCGTGACCGAGTCCGACGAGGAGCGCCAGAACCTCGGCGTCCTGTGCTTCTACCCGCACCGCGCCATGGAGGCCCGCATCCTGGCCGCGCTCGCCGCCGCCGGGTACGACGACCTCACCCCCGCGCAGGGGCGGATCGCGGCGCGCATCGGGCCGCGGGGCACCCGGCTCACCGATCTCGCCGAGCAGGCCCTGGTGACCAAGCAGACGGCCGGTCACCTCGTCGACCAGCTGGCGCGCTCGGGCTACGTCGAGCGAGTGCCCGACCCCACCGACGCCCGCGCGCGGCTGGTGCGGATGGCCGAGCGCGGGCTGGCCGCCGTCGCCGTGGCGCGGCGGGTCGAGGTCGAGGTGGAGGCCGAGTGGACCGCCCACCTGGGCGAGGAGGCCACCGCGCAGCTGCGCGCGGCGCTCACCCGGCTGCGCGAGGTGACCGACCCCTACCGCTGAGCGGCCGTGCCGGCCGCGCAGCGGCTGCAGGTCCCGAACACCTCGAGCTGGTGCTGCACGTCGGCGAAGCCGTGCTCGGCGGCCACCCGGGCGGCCCAGCGCTCCACCGGCGGGTCGGCCACCTCCACCGTGCGCCCGCAGGAGCGGCACACCAGGTGGTGGTGGTGCACCGGCGAGCAGCGGCGGTAGGCCGCCTCGCCGACCTCGCTGCGCAGCACGTCGACCAGGCCGTCGTCGACCAGGGCCTGCAGCGCCCGGTAGACGGTGGCCAGGCCGACGGCGTCGCCGCGCTCGCGCAGCAGCGCGTGCAGGTCCTGCGCGGTGCGGAAGCCGTCGAGCTCGTCGAGCAGCGCCAGCACCGCCGTCCGCTGCCGCGTCTGCCGGCGGGCGGGGACCTCGGCCGGGCTGCTCACGAGCGCTCCGTCCGCGCCGGGACCGGCCGGCCGTCGCGCTCGCTGTGCTCGTCGTAGTGCACGCCCGTGCCGGTGTGGTGCGGTGCGTGCAGGTGGCCGTCGTGGTCGTAGTCGACGTGGTCGCCGTGCGGCACCGCCCGGTGCCCGCAGCCCTCGCCGTGCTCGTGCGGGTGGGCGGCGTGCACCTCCACCCGGCGGCCGTGCCGCCGTCGTGCGGTGGCGTCGCGCACCGTCACGGCCGTGGTGACGAGGAGGAACAGCGCGATGGCCAGCAGCACGATCGTGCCGCCCGACGGCGTCCCCGTGTAGTACGACGCCGCGGTGCCCGTGACGCTGACCACCACGCCGATCGCGCAGGCCAGGTGGAGGGTCTGGCGGAAGCTGCGGCCGACCAGCTGGGCGACGGCGCTGGGCAGGATCATCAGCGCGCTGATCAGCAGCAGGCCCACCACCCGCATGGACAGGACGACGGTGGCGGCGACCAGCGCGGCGAGCACCACGTTGAGCGGCAGCACCGGCAGGCCGACCGCGCGGGCGTACTCCTCGTCGTCGCTGACGGCGTAGAGCCGCGAGCCGAGCAGCCACACGACGCCCAGGACGACGACGGTGATGACGGCGAAGGCGGTGACGTCGCCCGCCGTCGTCGTGGTGATCGCGCCGAAGAGGTAGGCGTCGAGGTTGGTCGCCTGCCCGCGCGGGGCCAGCGACAGCAGCACCACGCCGCCGGCGATGCCGCCGTAGAAGAGCACCGCCAGGGCGACGTCGCCGCTGGTGCGCCCCCGGGCGCGGACCAGCTCGATGAGCACCGCGCCGAGGACGGCGGCCACCAGCGCCGTCCCCACCGGGGCGGTGGAGGTGAGGATGCCGATCGCGACGCCGGTCAGCGCCACGTGCCCGAGCCCGTCACCGAGCAGCGACAGCCGCCGCTGCACGAGGAAGACGCCGACCGCGGGAGCGGCCAGGCCGACCATGAGCGAGGCCAGCAGCGCCCGCTGCATGAAGCCGTACTGCAGCAGTTCCACGTCAGCGGCTCCCGTTGCGCACGCGGACGGCGTCGGGTGCCGGGCGCGGCTGGTCGAGGCGGTACCCGGGGACGAGCGGGCCGTCGTCCTCACCGGGGTGGTGGTGCCCGCCGGTGCCGGCGAGCGTCTCCGCGCCGGCCAGCGGGCCGTCGTAGGTGAGCCGGCCGGAATCGACCACCACCGCGCGGGAGAGCACCGCGGCCAGCGGGCCGGTCTCGTGCGTCACGACGACCAGTGTCGTTCCCCGCGCCGACACCCGTGCCAGCACGCCGGCCAGCGCCTCCTGGCTGCCGGCGTCGACCCCGGCGGTCGGCTCGTCCATGACCAGCAGCTCGGGCTCGGCGGCCAGCGCGCGGGCCACGAGCACCCGGCGCTGCTGCCCGCCGGACAGCGAGGCCACGGGGTCCTCCAGTCGGTCGGCCAGGCCGACGGCGTCGACGGCGTCGGCCACGGCGGCCCGGTCGCGCGGGCCCGGCCGGCCGAACAGCCCGAGCCGGGGCAGCCGGCCGACGCCGACCACCTCGCGCACGGTGGCCGGCATGGCGCCGCTGACGGTGTGCCGCTGCGGCACGTAGCCCACCCGGCCGCGCTCGCGCAGCCGGCCGACCGGGGCGCCGAGCACCTCGACGGTGCCGCCGAGGACGGCGGCCAGGCCGAGCAGGCCGCGGGAGAGGGTGGTCTTGCCCGAGCCGTTGGCGCCGAGGACGGCCAGCGCCTCGCCGCGCCGGACGGTCAGGTGCGCGTCCCGCACGATCGCCACGTCGCCGTAGCCGATGGTGGCGCCGTCGAGCCGGAGCGCGGTGTCGGCGGTGGAGCTGTCGGTCATGCGCAGGACTGGCCCGCGCGCAGGGTGGCCAGGTCGGCGCGCATGACCTCGAGGTAGTTGGCGCCGGCCGACTCGTCGGTCAGGCCCTCCAGCGGGTCGAGCACGGCGGTCTGCACGCCGGCCTCCCCGGCCACGGTCTCGGCGACGGCCGGGTCGACGAGGGTCTCGGTGTAGACGGTGGTCACCCCCTGCTCGCGGACCAGCGCGGAGATCTCCGCGAGCTGGGCGGCGCTGGGCTCCGACGACGGGCTGAGGCCGGTGATGCCGACCACCTCGAGACCGTAGCGGTCGGCGAGGTACCCGAAGGCGTCGTGGGCGGTGACCATCGTGCGGACGGCGCAGTCGGCCAGGCCCTGCTGCATCTCCGCGTCGAGCGCCTCGAGGTCGGCTCGCAGCGCGGCGGCGTTCTCCTCGTAGGTGGCCGCGCCGTCGGGGTCGACCTCGGCCAGCCGGCCGGCCAGGGCGTCGCCGACGTCGGCCAGCCGGGTCGGGTCGAGCCAGAAGTGCGGGTCGACGGCCTCCTCGTCCGCGTGCTCGGCGTGCTCCTCCTCGGTCTCGCCCTCGTGCCCGTGCGGCTCGGCGGTCAGCGACAGGTCCGCGGCCTGCCCGGCGTCCCAGGCGGCGTCGCCGGCCTCGGCGGCGGCGTCGTCGAGGGCGGGCTGGAAGCCCTCCAGGTACACGAGCAGGTCGGTCCCGGTCACGGTGGCCACGTCCTGCGGCGTGAGCTCCAGGTCGTGCGGCTCGGCGCCGGGCGGGGTCAGGGAGGTGACGTCGACGCGGTCGCCGCCGACGCGCTCGGCGGCCCACTGCAGCGGGTAGAACGCCGCGACGACGCCCACCCCGTCCGCGGCCGCCGCGTCGCCGCCCGAGGACCCGCAGCCGGCGAGCAGGAGTGCGGTGGCCGCGGCGGCGGTGGAGGCGACGGCGCGCGTCGAGGAGATGGTCATGAGAACCATTCTCACACGACGGCCGAGGGGGCCGGACGGGAGGCCCGGCGCGTATCCTGCGGGTCGTGTCCGAGGTCACCGAGCTGCCGCTCATCGGGGCCGCCGCCGCGCGTGCCCGCGCCGCCGCCCGGGTGCTGCGCACCCTCCCGACCGACGTGAAGGACGGCGCGCTCGCCGCGATGGCCGACGCGCTGGTCGAGCGCACCGACGAGGTGCTGGCCGCCAACGCGCTCGACGTCGAGGCCGCGGCGGCCGACGGGACGCCGGCGTCGGTGCTCGACCGGCTGCGCCTGGACGCCGGCCGGGTGTCCGCGGTGGCCGGCGCGCTGCGCGAGCTGGTGGCCCTGCCCGACCCGGTGGGCGACGTCGTCCGCGGCTCCCGGCTGCCCAACGGGCTCGAGCTGCGGCAGGTCCGCGTGCCCTTCGGCGTGGTCGGCATCGTCTACGAGGCGCGGCCCAACGTGACCGTCGACGCCGCGGGCCTGTGCCTCAAGAGCGGCAACGCGGCGCTGCTGCGCGGTTCGGCCTCGGCGTACGGCACCAACGCCGCGCTGGTCGCCGTCCTCACCGAGGCCGCCGAGAAGGCCGGGCTGCCGCCCGGGTCGGTCGAGCTGCTGCCCGCCGACCGCGCCTCGGTGGGGGAGCTGCTGGGCGCCCGCGGACTGGTCGACGTGGTCATCCCGCGCGGCGGCGCCTTGCTCATCCAGCGTGTCGTCCGCGAGGCCACCGTGCCGGTGATCGAGACCGGCGTCGGCAACTGCCACGTCTACGTCGACGCCTCCGCCGACGCGGCGATGGCCGAGGCGGTCGTGCTCAACTCCAAGACGTCGCGGGTGAGCGTGTGCAACTCCGCGGAGACGCTGCTGGTGCACCGCGACGTGCCGTTCCTCCCGCGGCTGCTCTCGGCGCTCGCCGACGCCGGCGTGACGCTGCACGGCGACGACGCGGCACGGGCCGCGCACGACGCCGTCGTCCCGGCCACCGACGAGGACTGGGCCGCCGAGTACCTGTCGATGGACATGGCCGTGCGGGTCGTCGACGACCTGCCGGCCGCCCTCGACCACATCGAGCGGTGGGGGAGCGGCCACTCCGAGGCCATCGTCGCCGACTCCGCCCGCGCCGTCGCCGCGTTCACCGCCGGGGTCGACGCCGCCGCCGTCCTGGTCAACGCCTCGACGCGGTTCACCGACGGCGGGGAGTTCGGCTTCGGCGCCGAGATCGGCATCTCCACGCAGAAGCTGCACGCCCGCGGCCCGCTGGGCCTGCCGGAGCTGACCTCCACCACCTACGTCGTCACCGGCAGCGGCCACACCCGCTGACCGCCGTCCGGTCGTCCCCGAGGAGCCGCATGCCCCGCCCGCCGTCGCAGTCGCCCCAGTTCTCCTCGGTCGCCGACGTGAGCAAGCGGCTGGCCACGGCCGGCTACCTGCCCGACACCCAGATCGCGACGACGGTCTTCCTGGCCGACCGGCTGGGCAAGCCGCTGCTGGTCGAGGGGCCGGCGGGGACCGGCAAGACGGAGCTGGCCAAGGCGCTGGCCGCGGCGACCGGGTCGGAGCTGATCCGGCTGCAGTGCTACGAGGGCCTCGACGAGTCGCGGGCCCTGTACGAGTGGAACTACAAGAAGCAGCTGCTGCGCATCCAGGCCGCGCAGGGCACCGACGGCGCCGACTGGCACACCGTGCACGACGACGTCTTCGGCGAGGAGTTCCTGCTCTCCCGGCCGCTGCTGACCGCCATCCGGCGCACCGAGCCGACCGTGCTGCTCATCGACGAGACCGACAAGGCCGACGTCGAGGTGGAGGGCCTGCTGCTGGAGGTGCTCAGCGAATTCCAGGTCACCATCCCCGAGCTCGGCACCGTGACCGCGACCCGCCGGCCGACCGTCGTCCTCACCTCCAACGCCACCCGGGAGCTGTCCGAGGCGCTCAAGCGGCGCTGCCTGTACCTGGCGCTGGACTACCCCTCCGCCGAGCGCGAGCGCGAGATCGTGCTCTCGCGGGTGCCCGACCTGGCGCCGGGGCTGGCCGAGCAGCTGGTGCGCACGATCCGCGCGCTGCGGGCGATGGAGCTGAAGAAGTCGCCGTCGATCTCCGAGACCCTCGACTGGGCGCAGACACTGCTCGAGCTGGGGTTGGACACCCTCGACGAGGCCGCGGTCCGCTCGACGCTCGGCGTGGTGCTCAAGCACGCCAGCGACCAGGACCGCGCCGCCGCCGAGCTGCGGCTCAACTGATGTCCGCACCGTCGTCGTCGGCTGCTCCGGGGGGTCTGGTCGGGCACCTCGACGGGTTCGTGCGGGCGGTGCGCGAGGCCGGCATCCCGGTGGGGATCAGCCAGGCCGTCGACGCCGCGGAGATCCTCACCGTGGTCGACCTGCTCGAGCGCGAGCAGCTGCGGCACGGGCTGGCGGCGGTGCTGCTGCAGCGGGCGTCGCAGCGGCCGGCCTACGACGTGCTGTTCGACCTGTGGTGGCCGCTGGCCGACCGCCCGGCGACCGGCTCGCCGGACGCCGACGCCGACGGGGAGCCCGGGGACGCCGACGGCTCGACGCTGACCCTGCCCGAAGGGCACGGGGGCGGTGACGAGCGCGACCTCGCCGAGCGGATGCGCGCCGAGCTGGCCCGGTTGCTGCTCGACGGCGACGACGAGGCGCTGCGCCGCCTCGCCCGGCAGGCGGTCGACCAGCTCGGCCGCGCGCCGGCCTCCCCGTCGGGACAGTCCTACTTCGGCTACCGGGTGATGCGGGCGCTGTCACCGGACACGCTGGTCGCGCAGCTCCTGGCCGGCCTGCTCGGCGACGGCGGGCGCGGCGGCCTGGCCGAGCAGGTGGCGCGGCAGACGGTGCGCGAGCGGCTGGCCGCCTTCCGGGCCGCGGTCGACGCCGAGGTGCGACGGCGGGCGGCGGCCGAGCGCGGGCGCGACCGGGTCGCCAGGAGTGCGGTGCGGCCGCTGGCCGACCAGGTCGACTTCCTGCGCGCGCAGCAGGCCGACCTCGCCGAGCTGCGGCGGACCGTGGCGCCGCTGGCCCGGCGGCTGGCGGCGCGGCTGTCGGCCCGGCGGCGGATGGGCCGCGTGGGCCGGCTGGACTTCCGCCGGACCGTGCGGGCCTCGCTGGCCACCGGTGGGGTGCCGGTGGTGACCCACCACCGGCCGCGCAAGGTGCACAAGCCGGAGCTGGTGGTGCTCTGCGACGTCAGCGGCTCGGTGGCCGGGTTCAGCCACTTCACCCTGATGCTCACCCAGGCGCTGCGCGAGCACTTCTCCGGCGTCCGGGCGTTCGCCTTCGTCGACGCCACCGACGAGGTGACGCGCTTCTTCCGGCCCGGCGCCGACGTCTCCGACGCGATCGCCCGCATCGGCCGCGAGGCCGACGTCGTGGCCTTCGACGGGCACAGCGACTACGGCAACGCCCTCGAGGTCTTCGCCGACCGCTGGCCGGCCGCGGTCGGGCCGAAGACGTCGCTGCTGGTGCTCGGCGACGGGCGGACCAACTACCGCCAGCCGGGGCTGCCCGTGCTCACCGACCTGGTCGAGCGGGCCCGCTCGGCGCACTGGCTCAACCCCGAGCCGCGGCGGCTGTGGGGGAGCGGTGACTCCGCGGCCGACCGGTACGGCGAGGTCATCGACATGGTCGAGTGCCGCAACGCCGCCCAGCTGGCCGACTTCGTCACCACGCTCTGAGCCCCGTCCGTCGGGTCCGCCCGCGGCCGGAGCCCGGCCGGCCCGCCCCGGAGCCCGTGAGCCGGGCGCAGCGGTCGGTCACGGCGACCCGTTACCGCTGACCCGGCCCCGCGGTCGCGCGTCGCACCAGAGGCCCGACACGCCCGGAGCGGCCGGTCCTGCGCCCGCTGCGTAACCGGTCGCGGGTCGTCGCGTTGACCAGCGTGGCGCCGGCCTGACGGCGCCGCCCGTCCCCCGTCCCCCCGGACGGGGCCGGATCGCCGCGACCGGCGGCACGGGGGTGCCGGTCGCGGCCGGCGGACGGTCCGGGCGGGCGGGGGGGGGGGCGCCCCCCCCCCCCCCCCCCCCGCCGCCGGCCCCCCCCCCCCCGCCGCCCCGCCCCGCCCCCCCC
>NZ_JBFNXQ010000048.1:0-37733 GCF_041018925.1 Geodermatophilus maliterrae | reverse complement strand
GGGCGGCGGGGGCCGCGCGCGCCCCCGCGGCCGTCGACGACGGCCGGGCCGCCGCGCTGCTCGACCGGTGGGTCGCGGTCAGCCGGGCGGCTGCCGGCCGCTGGTGAACGGCCCCGCTGCCCCCCACCCCTCGCAGGCTCGGGGCGGGACCCGGGACGGGGCCGTGCAGCGGGCCGTCAGCCGCTGGGTTCGAGGCCGAGGGAGAAGGCCGCCTCGAGGTCGTGCCGGGAGTAGGCGCGGAAGGCGATGTGCGTGTCGGTGTCGAGCACGCCGGGCACCTTGTTGATCCGGCCGGCGATCACCTCGGCGATCTGCTCGAACTCACGGACCCGCACGACCGCGACGAGGTCGGCGTCGCCGGCGACGGAGTAGACCTCGCTGACCCCCTCGAGGTCGGCGATCGCCTGCGCCACCTCGCCGATCGCGTCGGTGGCCGCGTCGATCATCACGATGGCGGTGATCACGCCCGGGATGCTAGCGGCGCCGCGTCGGGACCGCCGGTCCCCACCGTGCTCGAGGTGAGCCGCTCGGGCCGGGACCGGGTCCCGAGCTGCCGGCCGTCGGCGAACGGGTCGCGCAGCGCCCGGCCGGCCTCCACCCGCGCGAGGAAGCCGCTCAGGCTCCCGGTGCCCGGCGCTGCGCAGGCCAGCGTGCCGTGCACCTCGACCAGCCGGCTGCCCGGCTTCTCCATCCACCGCAGCACCAGCTCGGTCTCGTCGACCGAGGCGGCCAGCTCGCCGTCCGGCCCGGTGGGTGTCTCGGCGGTGGCGCGCAGGCCGGCCAGCGCGTCGCGGACCGAGGCCCCGCGGGCGGCACCGCCCGCCGCCACCAGCCGGCCGCGCCGCACGACCGACAGGTGCCACCCGCCGTCGCCGTCGGGCCGGGCCAGCACCAGCTCGGGGACCGCGGCGAGCGACTCCAGCCGCTGCCGGCGGCGGACGGCACGCACCAGGACGGCGACCCGGTCCCGCAGCACCGCGGCGTCCTCGAACCGCTCCTCGGCGGCCAGCCGGTCGACGCGGTCGAGCAGCGGGGCGACCAGCGCGTGCGGGTCGCCGGCCACCGCGGCGCGCAGCACGGCGGCGATCTCGGCGTACTCCTCGACCGACTGCGCGCCGGTGCACGGGGCGCCGCAGCGGCCCATGCCCGCCAGCGCGCAGGCGGCGGTCAGCACCCGCGGCGAGATCCGGGACGTGCACTGCCGCAGCGGCAGCGACTCGTGGATGGCCGCGGCGGCCGCGTCGACCGCCCGCCGGTCGGCGAACGGGCCGAGGAAGACGCCGGCCTCCGGGCGCACCCGCCGCACCGCCGACAGGCGCGGGAAGGGCTCCTCGGTCAGCCGCAGCCACAGCGCGCGCTCGGGGAAGCGCGAGCGGCGGTTGTAGCGCGGCTTGTGCTCGGCGATCAGGCGCAGCTCCCGGACGGCGGCCTCGAGGTCGTGGGCGCAGGGCAGGGCGTCGACCCGCTGCGCCAGCCCGACCATCTCGGTCATCCGGCTGCGCTGCTCGCTGGAGGAGAAGTAGCTGCGCACCCGGGTGCGCAGGTCGTTGGACGTGCCGACGTAGAGGGGCTCGTCGCGGGGGCCGCGGAAGACGTAGACGCCGGGACCGGAGGGCACGTGCTCGGCGAGGTGCCGCTTGCGGCGGCGCTCGGGGTCGACCTGGCGGGTCAGGCCGGTCAGCTCCTCGAGCGACGTGACCCCCAGGGGGCCGAGCCGTTCGAACAGGCCGTGGAGGACGTCGACGGTCGCGCGGGCGTCGTCCAGCGCCCGGTGGCACGGCGAGCTGGTGGCGGCGAAGAACGGTGCCAGGGTGGCCAGCTTGCAGTTGGGCACCTCGTCGCGGGAGAGCAGCCGGCGGGCGAGGACGGCGGTGTCCACCGACGCGGCCGCGGGCCAGGCGATGCCGCTCTGCGCGCAGGCGGCCCGCAGGAAGCCGAGGTCGAACGGCGCGTTGTGGGCCACCAGCACCGCGCCGCGGGCGAACTCCAGGAAGGCCGGCAGCACCGAGCCGATCCGCGGGGCGGTGGCCACCATCGCGGTGGTGATCCCGGTCAGCACGCTGATGTAGGACGGCACCTCGCAGCCCGGGTCGACCAGCGTCTGGAACTCCCCGAGCACCTCCCCGCCGCGCACCTTCACCGCGCCGATCTCGGTGATGGCGCAGTCCTTGGGCGAGCCGCCGGTCGTCTCCAGGTCGACGACGACGAACGTGACCCCGGCCAGCGGCGTCCCCAGCTCGTCGATCGTGCCCTGGTGGTGCAGGGGGAGCTCCCGGCCGAGGTGGGCGGAGGCCTGCGCGTGACGGGGCAGCCGGGACCCGGTGCCGCCGGGACGGGCGCTGGGAAGAGGCACGGCGGGACGGTAGGCCGGGGGTCGGACAGTCCGGGGGACGCACGCCCGGGGACCGTGGCTCGCCCGGCCGGAGGAGAGGGTGCGCGGACCTGTGGCGGGAGCCCGGGGCGGTGCGGCACGCTTCCGCTCCGGGCCACGGTGGTCCCGTCGTGTCGAGGTGGTCCCATGCGCTCCCGCTCCCGGCCGGCCGCCCCCGGGCGGGCGGCGGCGCTGGCGCTCGCGGGCGCGGCGGCACTGCTGCTGGCCGTGCCCACGGCGGGCCCGGCCGCGGCGGCGCCCAGCGACCAGCCCGGCGGCACGAGCAGGGTGCTCGACAGCGAGGCGCTCGACCGGCTGCAGCAGCGTGCCGCCGAGGTCCAGGCCGACCTCCAGCGGCGCCAGGCCGAGGTGGCCGTGGCCCGCCAGGCGCTCACCGACGCCGAGGCCGAGGTCGCCGCCGCGCGGACCGCGGTGGACGACGCCGAGGGGGAGCTGGCCCGCTACCGGACGGTGGTCGCGCAGTACGCCGCGGCGGCCTACCGGGACGGCGGCGCGCTCACCCCCCTCACCGTCCTGCTCGCCGGCGGGGACCCCGGTGACGTCGTCGCGGCGCTGGGCTACCTCGAGGCGGTCGACGCGCACACCGCCGAGGTGGTGGGCGAGGCCGAGCGGCAGCGGCAGGCGGCGCTGGCCCAGCGGGGAGCCGCCGACGCAGCGCTGGACCAGGCGCGGGGCCGGGCCGACGAGCTGGCCGGGGAGGTGGCCGACCTGGAGGCGAGCGCGGCCGCGGTCACCGCGGAGCTCGACGCCGCGCTGGCCGACGTCGACCGGCAGCTGGCCCAGCTGCAGCGGGAGCAGGTCGACGTCGACGTGCAGACGGCGGCCAACTGGCGGGCCCACCTCGACCGGCTGGGCGCGGCAGGGGTGCAGCCGCCGCCGGCGGCGGCCCTGCTCGACCCGGTGGCCGGCCTGCCGGCCGGGCTGGCGCCGGTCGGCGCGGCCGACGGGGGCGCCCAGCCGGGTGCCGCGCAGCTGCCCCGCCAGCCGACGTCGCTGCTCGTGCTGCCCGCGGAGACGGTCACGGCGGTCACCGCGGCGATGGACGCCCTGGGCAGGCCCTACGCCCCGGGGACGGCCGGCCCGGACTCCTGGGACTGCGGCTCGCTGGTCTCCTCGGTCTACGGCGCCGCCGGTGTCGACCTGCCCGACGACCAGGCCGGGCTCTACGCCGTCACCACGCCGGTCGACCTCGCCGACGTCCTGCCCGGGGACCTGGTCTTCCTCGGCACGCCGGAGGCCGGTCTGGGCCACGTCGGCATCGCCCTGGACCGGCAGACGATGCTGGCCGCCGACGGCCGGGCCGGAGCGGTCGTCGTCCGGCGGTTGCCCGCCGACCAGGTGCTGCACGTCGGCCGGCCGAGCCTGGGGCCGCGGCCGGAGCAGCCGGCGCCCGGGCCGACCGGGGGCGCACTGCCGGTCGAGTGCGGCAACCCCGTGTACCCGCCGAGCTCCGCCGGCGGCCGTTCCTGGGGCGGCTATCCCAACGGCCTGATCCCGCCGAGCGCGCTGTGCCCGCTGGGCGTGGCCGGCCACGCGCTGCGCTGCGACGCGGCCGCGGCGTGGCGGGCGATGAGCGAGGCGTTCGCCGACGCCTTCGGCGAGCCGGTCTGCATCACCGACTCCTACCGCACCTACGCCGGCCAGGTGCGCCTCTACGGCGAGAAGCCGGCGCTCGCGGCGGTCCCCGGGACCAGCAACCACGGCTGGGGCCTGGCGGTGGACCTGTGCGGCGGCATCGAGACCTTCGGCACCCCGCAGTACGCCTGGATGGTCGCCAACGCCGGCCGCTTCGGCTGGCTGCACCCGACGTGGGCCGACCCGGGCAACGGCCGCGAGGAGCCCTGGCACTGGGAGTACGCGGGCGGCTGAGCCGGGACTGTCGGTGGTCGTCCCTAACGTGCGCGACAACCGACAGGGAGACCGTCCCGACCGCGGCCCGGCAGCGGGCGGCGCGGCCGGGACACCGGAGGGACACGGCCATGCTCATCGACTGCGACACGTGCACCGCGCGCGGTGCCGGCTGCGCCGACTGCGTCGTCACCGCCCTGCTGGGCGCACCGCCGGGGGAGCGGCACACCGAGCCCGTGCTGCTGCCGGTGCCCCCCGTCCCGGCGGCCCGCACGACCGACGACGTCGTCCTCCCGCGACCCGGTGTGGTGGTGGAGTTCGACGACGTCGAGCGGCGCGCCGTCCGGGCCCTCGCCGAGGGCGGCCTGGTGCCGCCGCTGCGCCACCGGCCCTCGACGGCCGGGCGGGACGAGTCGCGCGGCGGGCGTCCGGCGGGGCGTCGCCGCACCGGCTGAGCCGGGCAGGACGGGGACACACCGTGCGCCGCTGTGGACATCTCGCCACGCCCCGGAGTGTCGGGATCGTCCACCGTGCGTCTTCCCACAGTTCCCGGGACCCCCGTTTGTCACAACTGCATCACGTCCGTACTGTGGCCGCCGTTCGGCCGGGTGGTCGTCACCCGATGCGAGGTGGCCTCGGCCGGACACCGCCGAGTCACCGGACGCCGCCCCTGGGCGGGCGCGAGGTGAGCCGGGGACCCACCGCAGCACTGGGGTGAGTTCTCGTGTGCGCCGGAGCTCCTCCGGCGCACGGAGATAGGGCACGTCTTCCCAGCCCGAACCCGTCAGCTAACTCGGTAGGCGGTTGCTGAGGAAGAACGGAGAGCCGCCGCCCGTGGCGACCCCCCGCCCTGCCCTGGGGCATGCGCGCGCACAGTCCACCGCCCGCCGTACCGCCGGTCCCGTCGCCGGCCCGCACCGCCGCCCCCCGCTGCTCCGCCGTCTCGGCCGGGTCGCGCTCGTGGGCGCCACCGCCAGCCTGGTGCTGGCCCTGCTGCCCGGTACCGCGACGGCCGACCCCGAGCAGGCCACCAGTCCCGAGCAGGCCGCCCAGCTCGCCGCCGATGCCGGTCACCGGCTCGAGGTCGTCGCCGAGCAGGTCAACGAGGCCCGCGAGGTGCTCGCCCAGCAGCGGACCGCCGTCGGCGACGCCGACCGGGCGGCCGCCGACGCGCGGGCCGAGCTCGACGCGCTCGACGGGCAGATCCGGCAGGTGGCCCGCACCGCCTACACCGGCGGCGACACCATGCCCGAGCTGGACCTGCTGATGACCAGCGACTCCGCCGAGGACTTCGTCAGCCGGCTGGCCGTGCTCGACCAGATCGCCGGCCACACCACCGACGTCATGGCCGAGGTCGGTGAGGCCGCCGCCGCGGCCACGCAGGCGCGGGCCGACGCCGAGGCCGCCGAGGCCGACGCGCAGCGCACCCTGGAGGACCTGAGCGCCCAGGAGGCGCGGCTCCAGGACGACATCGCCGACTACCAGGAGCAGGTCGCCGCGCTGACCGCCGCCCAGCAGGAGGCGGCGGCAGCCGCGCAGCGGGCCCTGGCCGCGCAGCAGTCCGGCGGCACGGTCGGCCAGAGCGCCCCGGCCCCGGCGGCCCCGGCCGCTCCCGCCGCCCCCGCGGCTCCGGCAGCTCCCGCCGCCCCCGCGGCTCCGGCTGCCCCCGCCGCGGCTCCGGCCGGTGGAGGGAGCACCGCGGCCCAGGGGGCGGTGCAGACGGCGCTGGCGCAGGTCGGCGACGCCTACGTCTGGGGCGCCGGCGGTCCGGACGCCTTCGACTGCTCCGGCCTGACGCAGTACGCCTACGCCGCGGCGGGGGTCAGCCTCCCGCACTCCAGCCGCATGCAGTCGCAGATGGGCACCGCCGTCTCGCGGTCGCAGCTGCAGCCGGGTGACCTGATCTTCTACTACAGCCCGGTCAGCCACGTGTCGATGTACATCGGCAACGGTCAGATGGTGCACGCCTCGACCTCCAGCGAGCCGGTGAAGGCCGTGTCGGTCGACTCCATGGGCGGCATCACCGCCATCCGCCGCGTCGTCTGAACACCCCTCTGCCCCCCTCGACAACGCTCAGGGCGGGGCCGGGCGCGAGGGCCGGCGACCCACCCGGGTCGCCGGCCCTCGCCCCGTCCGGAACGGGGTGGGACCGGAGCCCGGACGACGCCGCCTAGGATCGGCCGGGTGAGCCCTCGCCGGGCCGCCCTGCTGGTCGCGGCCGTGCTCGGTGCCGCGCTCGTGGTCCTCATCGCCGTCCGCACGCCGTGGACCCTGCTGCCCGCGCCGCCCGGTGGCACCACGCCGGTCAGCGCCGACGCGGGGCTGCCGGCCGAGGCCCTCCGGCGGGCCGAGGCCCTCGCCGCCGACATCCGCCCCGCCTCGCTGGCGGGCCTGCTGCTCGGGCTGACCGTCTCCGCCCTGCTGGGTCTCACCCGGCTGGGCAGCCGGCTGGTGACCGCGGTCGCGCGCCCCCTCGGCGGGCGCTGGGTCTGGCAGGTGCTGCTCGGCACGGTCGCCCTGGTCGTGATCGGCCGGCTGGCCACGCTGCCGGTGTCGGCCTACGGCGAGGTGGTGCGGCACCGCTACGGCCTGTCCACCCGCTCGTGGCCGCTGTGGCTGCGCGACGTCGCCGTCTCCACGGCCATCGACGCCGGCCTCACCGCGCTCGGCCTGCTCGTGCTGGTCGCACTGGCCCGGCGGGCGCCGGGCGCCTGGTGGGCGTGGGCGGCGGCCGGGGCGGCCGGGCTCGTGGTGGCGGGCTCCTTCCTCTACCCGGTGGTCATCGAGCCGGCGTTCAACAGCTTCCAGCCGCTGCCGGCCGGGCAGCTGCGCAGCGACCTGCTGGAGCTGGCCGAGGAGAGCGGCACCCCGGTCGACGACGTGCTGGTCGCCGACGCCTCCCGGCGGACGACGTCGCTCAACGCCTACGTCTCCGGCTTCGGCTCCACCCGCCGCGTCGTCCTGTACGACACGCTGCTCGCCGACGTCCCCGACGCCGAGGTCGAGTCGATCGTCGCGCACGAGCTGGGCCACGTGGCCACCGACGACGTCCTCACCGGCACGCTGCTCGGCGCGCTCGGGGCGGCCGGCGCGGTGGCCCTGCTCGGCTGGCTGCTCACCTGGTCGCCGCTGCTGCGACGGGCGGGGGCGGACTCCCCGGGCGACCCGCGCGTGGTCCCGCTGGTCCTGCTGCTCGTCGCCCTGGGCTCGCTGGTGGGCACGCCGGTGCAGAACCTGGTCTCCCGGCACGTGGAGGCGCGCGCCGACCTGCACGCCCTCGACCTCACCGGGGACGCCGCCGCGTTCATCGAGATGCAGCGCAGGCTGGCCGAGACCAACGTGTCCGACCCGAGCCCACCGGCGCCGTGGCAGTGGTTCTTCGGCTCGCACCCGACGGCGGCGCAGCGGATCGCGCTCGCCGAGGACTGGCTGCGGCTGGACGACCGGTGAGCGCCCGGCGGACCCTCGTCGTCACCAACGACTTCCCGCCCCGGCAGGGCGGCATCCAGACCTTCGTCGCCGCGCTGCTCGCCCGTCGTCCGCCGGGATCGCTGGTCGTGCTGGCCTCCCGCTCGCCCGGCTGGGAGGCCCACGACGCCGCGCTGCCGTACGAGGTGGTCCGCCACCCCACCGGGATGCTGCTGCCCACTCCAGGGGTGGCACGCGCGGCGGCCGCCCTGGCCCGGCGGCACGGCTGCCACACCGCGTTCTTCGGCGCCGCGGCCCCCCTGGGCCTGCTCGCGCCGGCGCTCCGCGAGGCCGGGGTGCGCCACCTGGTCGGCGCCACGCACGGCCACGAGACCGGCTGGGTCGCGCTGCCCGGCGCGCGGCAGGTGGTGCGGCGCATCGCCGGCGGGCTGGACGTGCTGACCTACATCAGCGACTACACGCGCAGCCGCCTGGAGCCGGCGCTCGGCGGGCGGGTGCGGCTGGCCCAGCTCTCGCCGGGGGTCGACGTCGACCGGTTCACCCCCGCCGCCGACGGGACGGCGGTGCGCCGGCGGCACGGGCTGGGGGAGGGGCCGGTCGTGGTCTGCGTGTCCCGGCTGGTGGCCCGCAAGGGGCAGGACGTGCTGGTCGCGGCCTGGCCGGCGGTGCTCGCCCGGCACCCCGGCGCGCGGCTGCTGCTGGTCGGCGGTGGTCCCGACGAGGCGCGGCTGCGGCGGGTGGTGGCCGGCCGCGGGCTGGCCGGCTCCGTGGTCCTCACCGGCCCGGTCGCGCCCGCGCACCTGCCGGAGCACTACGCCACGGGCGACGTCTTCGCGATGCCCTGCCGCACGCGGCGCGGCGGCCTGGACGTCGAGGGGCTGGGGATGGTCTACCTGGAGGCCGCCGCGTGCGGGCTGCCGGTCGTCGGCGGCACGTCGGGCGGGGCGCCGGAGGCGGTGCGCGACGGCGAGACCGGGACCGTCGTCCGCGAGCCCCGCTCTCCGGAGGCGGTGGCCGCCGCGGTCACCGCGCTGCTCGACGACCCGGCGCGGGCGCGGGCGATGGGTGCCGCCGGGCGGGCGTGGGTGGAGCAGCGCTGGTCGTGGACGACGATCGCGGCCACCTTCGCCGGGCTGCTGGAGCCTGCACGGCACTGAGCCCCCTCCCGCGGTGGGAGGGGGCTCGGAGCGGCCCCGTCCAGAGGCTCGCCCCGAGCTCGCGAGGCCTGAGGAGGACGGGGTCCTTCGATCACCGGGCGTACAGGGCCTCGACCTCGGTGTCGAACTCCTTCACCACCACGGCGCGCTTGAGCTTCAGGCTCGGCGTCAGCATCCCGTTGGCCTCGGTGAAGTCGGTGTCCAGCACCCGGAACCTCTTGATCGCCTCCGCCTGCGAGACGGCCTTGTTGGCCTCGGCCACCGCGGCGTCGAGCTCGGCGAGCACGTCGGGGTCGTCGCGCAGCTGCCCGGCGGTGAGGCCGGTGTCCTTGCCCTTGGACTCCAGCCACTGCGGGAGGGCCTCCTCGTCGAGGGTGACCAGGGCGGCGATGAAGGGCCGCTGGTCGCCGACGACGATGCACTGGCTGACCAGCCGGTGCGCGCGCAGCCGGTCCTCGAGGACGGCGGGGGCGACGTTCTTGCCGCCGGCGGTCACCAGGATCTCCTTCTTGCGCCCGGTGATCGTGACGAAGCCGTCGGTGTCGATCTCGCCGATGTCGCCGGTGTGGAACCAGCCCTCGCCGTCGATGGCCTCGGCGGTGGCCTGCTCGTTCCTCCAGTAGCCGCGCATGACCACGCCGCCGCGGAGCAGGATCTCGCCGTCCTCGGCGATCCGGGCGCCGACGCCGGGCAACGGCCGGCCGACGGTGCCGATGCGCAGCGCGGCGTCGTGGTTGACCGACGCGGCCGCCGTCGTCTCGGTCAGCCCGTAGCCCTCGAAGACGGTGACGCCGATGCCGCGGAAGAAGTGGCCCAGCCGCTCGCCCAGCGGGGCGCCGCCGGAGATCGCGCCGAGGCAGCGGCCGCCGAGCGCGGCGCGGAGCTTGCCGTAGACGAGCCGGTCGAACAGGGCGTGCTGGACGCGCAGCAGCAGGCCGGGGCCGCGGGTGTCCTGGGCGCGGGACCAGGCGATGGCCACCTGCGCGGCCCGGTCGAAGACCCTGCCCTTGCCGCCGGCGTCGGCCTTGGCCTTCGCGGAGTTGTAGACCTTCTCGAACACCCGCGGGACGGCGAGGACGAACGTCGGCCGGAAGCCACCGAGGTCCTCGAGCAGGTTCTTCACGTCGGGGGTGTGGCCGATGACCGTGCGGGTCTTGACCGCGCCGACCTGCATGACGCGGGCGAGCACGTGCGCCAGCGGGATGAACAGCAGCAGCGAGCCCTGCACGTTCATGAACCGGTCGAGCAGGGCCATCCCGTTGCCGACCTCGAACAGGAAGTTCCCGTGGGTCAGCTCGCAGCCCTTGGGCCGGCCGGTGGTGCCGCTGGTGTAGATCAGCGTGGCCAGGCTGTCGGCGCCCAGCGTCGCCCGTCGGGCCTCCAGCTCGCTGTCGGGGACGTCGGCGCCGGCGGCGGTGAGCGTGCCGACGGCGTCGTCCTCGATGACGTACAGGGGGCCGAGGTCGGGGGCCTGGTCGCGCACCGAGTCGACGGCGGCGGCGTGCTCGGCCCGCTCGACGATGGCCGCGGTGGCGCCCGAGTCGGCGAGGATCCAGGCCACCTGGTCGGGGCTGGAGGTCTCGTACACCGGGACGGTGACCGCGCCGGCGGTCCAGATGGCGAAGTCGAGGACGGTCCACTCGTAGCGGGTCCTGGCCTGCAGGGCGACCCGGTCACCGGCCTGCACGCCGGCCGCGACCAGTCCCTTGGCGACGCCGGCGACCTGCTCGCCGAACTCCCGCCAGGTGACGTCCTCCCACCGGCCGTCTCGCTGGATGCGCAGGCCCACCTCGTCGCCGTGCTCGGCGACGTTCTCGGCCAGCATGTCGGTGAGCGCCTCCTGCGGGCCCACCTCGGTCGTCGCGGGGACGCTGAACTCGCGCACGCCTCGTCCTTCCTCCCCGCTCGTCCGGGGGCGCCGGTGCCCTCGGTCCGGAGCGGGACACGTCCCGCCGAATCTACCGGCAGCTCCCTACCGGCGAGTAGCCACCGGATGGGCTGGACCTGCGGCCGGAACGGCAGCGGTTAGCCTCTCCGCATGGCCGAGCAGTCCACCCAGTCGATCGTCGTGAGGGCTCCGGCGACCGACGTGATGACGGTGATCGCCGACTTCGCGGCCTATCCGCAGTGGGTGCAGGCGGCCAAGACCGTCGAGGTGCTCGAGAGCGGCCCCGACGGGCGGGCCCGGCGGGTGCGCTTCGTCATCGACGCCACCGTCCTCGCCGACGACTACGTCCTCGACTACGCGTGGGACGACGACCGGCAGGTCTCCTGGACCCTGGTCAGCAGCAGGATCATGAAGCGCCAG
Source organism: Geodermatophilus maliterrae (assembly GCF_041018925.1). Taxonomy (NCBI): domain Bacteria; kingdom Bacillati; phylum Actinomycetota; class Actinomycetes; order Geodermatophilales; family Geodermatophilaceae; genus Geodermatophilus; species Geodermatophilus maliterrae. Next base: position 26,599 of record NZ_JBFNXQ010000048.1, on the reverse strand, counting down.
GACGGCTCCTACACGCTGCGCGAGACCGACGGCGGCACCGAGGTGACCTACCGGCTGACCGTGGACACGGCGATCCCGATGCTCGGGATGCTGAAGCGCCGGGCGGAGAAGGTCGTCCTCGACACCGCGCTACGGGAGCTCAAGAAGCGCGTCGAGGGCTGACCCGGCCGTGCCGACCCTGCTGTTCACCGGTCCCGGCGGAGCCGGCACCACCACCCTCGCCGCGGCCGCCGCCGTGCGCGCCGCCCGCGCCGGGCGCCGCACGGTGCTCGTCACCCGCCAGGACCCGCCCCCTGGAGCGGCCACCGAACCGGGCCTCGACGTCGTCCGGGCGGAGCCGCGGGCCGAGCTCGAGTCGCTGTGGGCCGGCTGGGCCGCCGAGCTCACCGCCACCGTCCCCGACCTCGCCCTGCCGCCGGCCACGTCGGTGGTGCCGGTGCCCGGGGTCGGCGAGCTCGCGGTGCTCGCCGCCCTCGGACGGGTGGCCGGTGACCGCAGCGGCGCTCCCGCCGACCTGGTCGTCCTCGACGCCGGACCGCTGGAGACGGCGGCCGGGCTGCTCGCGCTGCCCGGCACGCTGCGCTGGTGGCTGGACCAGGCGGTGCCCACCCGGGTGCGGGTGCTGGCCGCGGTCCGTGCCGCCGCCGTCCGCACGGGCACGCTGCGCCGCGGCGCGGCCGACCTCGCCCTCGGCGCGCTCCCCGCGCTGGAGGCGCTCCTGGACGGGGCGACCCTGACCGACCCGGCGCGGACCGCCGTCTGGTTCGTGGCGCCGCCGCGGCCCGGCGCCGTCGCGGGCCTGCACGCCGCGACGACGGCGCTGGCGGTGCACGGGCAGCGCCCGGTCGGCGTGCTCGCGCGCGTGCTGCCCGGGGGCGGCACGGGTGCGTGGTGGGCCGCACGGGCCACCGAGCAGGAGGCGGCGCTCGACGCGCTGGCCGGCGTCGCCCCGGTGCGGACGGTCGCCGAGTCGGCACGCGCCCCCGAGGACGCCGACGCGCTCGCCGCGCTGCTGACCGACCTGCCCGGACCGGCCGGCGGCGCCGTCGTCCCCGCGCCCGAGCGCGTCGACGGCGGGTGGCGGCTGACGCTGCCGCTGCCCTTCGCCGAGCGGTCGGGGGTGGCGCTGACCCGCTGGGAGGACGACCTGGTGGTGACCGCGGCCGGCACGCGCCGGTCGATCCGCCTGGACCCGCTGCTGCGCCGGTGCGTGGTGACCGAGGGCAGCCTCGTCGACGCGGGCACCGCCGCGGCGCGGCTCGAGGTGGGGTTCGCGGCGGACCCGCAGCTGTGGCCGGCCGACCTGCTGGCGGCCGAGGGGAGGACGCGGTGAGCGAGGGAGCCGACTGGCTCGACCAGGCGCGGCGGGTGGTCGCCGGCCTGGGGCAGACCTGGAGCGAGGCGTGGACCGAGGTCCGCGACCAGGCGGGAGGCGAGGGCGGCGCCGGCGACCACGTGCCCGGCGGCGACTGCCGCTGGTGCCCGGTGTGCCAGCTGGCCGCCGTCGCGCGCCGGCCGGAGGTGGCCGCGGCGCTGGCCGACGCCCTCACCACCGCCGCCGCCGCGCTGCGCGCCGTCGCGGACGAGACGCCGCCCGTCGCGGACCCCGCCGCGCCGGGGCCGGCCGACGACGGTGCCGCGCCTGCACCGGCGCCGGCACCGGTGCAGCACATCGAGATCGGCTGAGTGGCCATCGCGAGCGACCCCGCCGGGCTGCCCGCCCTGGGGGTCGACGTCGGCGGCACGAAGGTGGCCGCCGGTGTCGTCGCACCCGACGGCACGGTGCTCGAGACGGCCCGGCGGTCGACGCCCACCGCCTCGGTCGGCGAGACCGAGGCCGCCGTCGCCGAGGTGGTCGAGGAGCTCGCCGGCCGGCACGGCGGGCCGCTGGCCGCTGTGGGTGTGGGCGCGGCCGGGTGGTTCGACCGCGCCGGTGACGTCGTGCTGTTCAGCCCGCACCTCGCCTGGCGGCACAGCTCGCTCCGTCGGGACCTGGCCGTCCGGCTGCAGCGGCCGGTGTGGGTGGGCAACGACGCCGACGCCGCCGCGTGGGCCGAGTACCGCTTCGGCGCCGCCCGCGGGGCCGAGCTCGCCCTCTGCATCACGCTCGGCACCGGGATCGGCGGCGGCATCGTCGCCGACGGGCGGCTGCAGCGGGGCGCGCACGGTGTCGCGGGGGAGTGGGGCCACATGCGCGTGGTGCCCGACGGCCGGCTGTGCCCGTGCGGCAACCGCGGTTGCTGGGAGCAGTACGCCAGCGGCAGCGCGCTGGCCACCACCGCCCGTCAGGTGGCCACCCGCTCGCCGGCCGCGGCGGCCCGGCTGCTCGACCGGGTGCACGGGGACGCCGCGCGGCTGAGCGGCGAGGACGTCGCCCGGGCCGCCGCGGAGGGGGATCCGGTGGCGCTGAGCCTGGTGAGCGACGTCGGCGAGTGGCTCGGTCAGGGCATCGCCGACCTGGCCGCGGTCCTCGACCCCGACGTCGTGGTCATCGGCGGCGGGGTCAGCGTGCTGGGGGAGATGGTGCTGCGGCCCGCGCGCGAGCGGCTCGACCGGGCGCTGCCCGGCCGCGGCTTCCGCCCGGGCCCGCGCGTGGTGGGCGCCGCACTGGGCGCGCAGGCCGGTCTGGTCGGTGCGGCCGACCTCGCCCGCCGGGTGGCCCCTGACCCTCGGCCCTCCCCGGGCGTGCCCTGAGCTCGCAAGGGGTGGGGAAGGTCCTCCTTCAGACGACGGCGCCGTCGTCGCCGTCGTCGGTGGAGCGCTCGCGCATCCGCGAGAGGAACAGCCCCGCGCTGCCCACGAGGGCGGCGACGCCGAGCACCAGGCCGGTGTCGGTGGCCAGGCCGAGCACGCCCGGCGCGCCGACCAGCACCGCGCCGGCGGCCGCGAGCAGGACCGCGTACAGCGTCGAGGGGGAGGGCAGCGGCACCGGCGGTGCCGGCGGGGGCTCGTAGTGCTCCTCGGCCAGCGGCTCCTCCTGGGGCACCACCGCGGCCGCGGGCGGGGTGGGCGTCTCGACGGCGGTGCGCCCGTGCTCGGCCTCGTACGCCGCCACGATGCGCGCCCACTCGGCGTCCTCGTCGAGGTCGCGCCGGACCGGCCGCCGCTCGGCCGCCGGGCCACGCACCGCCGGGGCAGGGGCGTGCTCGTCGCCGTGCCGGTCGACCAGCGTGCGGCCCTCGCCCAGCCGCGCCCGGTCGACGAACAGGCGGTCGGCCGGCGGGCTGGGGAAGGTGACCGTGCGGGTGTAGGGCTCGACGTCGGCGGCCGGCTCCAGGTAGGCGGCTATCCCGGCCTCGCGCAGCACGTCGAGCAGGTGCTCACCGACCCGCGGGTCCACGTCGCGCAGCGGCGCCCACAGCGCGGCGTCCAGGCCGTTGTCGCGGCGGCCCCGGCCGCGCCGTGGGCCGGTCACGGACGCGTCCCGGCGGCGGGCGCCCGCCGCCCGGTCGGCCGGTCTCCAGCCACGGTGGTCCTCCTCGGCGTCCGGCGGCGGTGCCGCCCGGCGGGCTGGGGGACGCGCGCGGGCGGCGCGCGTCCGGGGGCCGATTGTCGGCGGGGCACCCGGCTCCCTAGTCTGGCATTTCCCCAGGGAGGCGTGTTGTTCTACTGGTTCCTGAAGTTCGTGGCGATCGGCCCGGTCGCGAAGCTGGTCTTCCGCCCCCGGGTGGAGGGTCGCGAGCACGTGCCTGCGGGCGGTGCGGCGATCCTCGCGAGCAACCACCTGTCGGCGGCCGACTGGATCTTCATGCCGCTGTCGCTGCGGCGCCGGGTCACCTTCCTCGCCAAGGCCGAGTACTTCACCGGCACCGGTCTCAAGGGCCGCCTGCGGCGGGCCTTCTTCTCCGCCGCCGGGCAGGTGCCGATCGATCGCTCCAGCGCCACCGCCGCCGAGGGCGCCATCCGCACCGGCATCGAGATGCTGCACCAGGGCCGCCTGCTCGGCATCTACCCCGAGGGCACCCGCTCACCCGACGGCCGACTGTTCCGCGGCAAGACCGGCGTGGCCCGCACGGCGCTGGAGACCGGCGCTCCCGTCGTCCCGGTGGCGATGACCTACACGCCCCGGCGCGGACCCCTCGGGCGCCGGCTGTTCCGGGTGTCGGTGCGCTTCGGCGAGCCCCTCGACTTCTCCCGCTACGAGGGCCTGGCCGGGGACCGCTTCGTCGAGCGGTCGATCACCGACGAGATCATGTACGAGATCATGACGCTGTCGGGCCAGGAGTACGTCGACGTCTACGGCGCGACGGTCAAGAAGGCCATGGACGCCACCGGCGCCAGCGCCGCCGACGTCGTCGGCCGCCTGCAGCCACCGGCCGACGAGGCCGGCGACCGGGCACCGGAGACCCTCGCCGGCTGAGGAAGGACCCCTCTGCCCCCCACCGCTCGCACGCTCGCGGCGGGACCCTGCAGAGGGGCCACCTACGGTGGGCCGCGTGCGGCGGTACTTCTACGACACCGAGTTCATCGAGGACGGCACGACGATCGACCTCGTCTCCATCGGCGTCGTCGACGAGACCGGTCGTGAGTTCTACGCGGTGAGCACCGAGTTCGACGAGCGGCGGGCCATCCCGTGGGTGCGCCGCAACGTGCTCGACCAGCTGCCGCCGCCGGCCGACCGTGCCTGGCGCAGCCGGCAGCGCATCCGCGACGACCTGCTGGCCTTCCTCACCGGCCCGGGTGAGGAGATGGAGCTCTGGGCGTGGTTCGCCGCCTACGACCACGTGGCGCTGTGCCAGCTGTGGGGGCCGATGACGGCGCTGCCGCGGGCGGTGCCCCGGCTCACCCGGGAGCTGCGCCAGCGGTGGGACGACGTCGGCCGGCCCGAGCTCCCGCCCAAGCCGGCCGGCACGCACGACGCCCTGGTCGACGCCCGGTACAACCTCGCCCGCTGGAGGGTGATGGAGGCCGCCCGCGACCGCTGAGGCAGCGGTCCCGGGCGGCCTCCGCGGCCCTCACACGGTGAAGACGCCCACCAGCCGGGTCAGCTCCTGGGAGAGGCCGTCGAGCTCGACCGCGGCGGTGCGTGCCCGGTCGACGTCCTCGGCGCTGTCACGGGCGTCGGCGCTGACCGTGGTGAGGGTCGTGGACACCGAGCCGGCGCCGTCGGCGGCCGCGGCGACGCTGCGGGTCAGCTCCCGGGTGGTCGCCGTCTGCTCCTCCACCGCGCTGGCGATGGTCAGCTGGTGGTCGTTCATCGCGCGGACCACCTCGGCGATGCGGGTGATCGAGCCGACGGCGGCCCCGGTGTCGGCCTGGATCGCCTCGACGCGGCGGGTGATGTCGTCGCTGGCGCGGGCGGCCTCCTGGGCCAGCTCCTTGACCTCGTTGGCCACCACCGCAAAGCCCTTGCCGGCCTCCCCGGCACGGGCGGCCTCGATGGTGGCGTTGAGCGCGAGCAGGTTCGTCTGCTCGGCGACCGCGGCGATGACGCGGACGACCTCCCCGATCTCGGCCGAGCTGGTGCCCAGCGTGGCGATCGTCGACTCGGTCTGCCGGGCCAGCTCCGCGGCCTGCCGGCCCACCTCGGCGGCCTCGGCGGCGCTGCGGGCGATGTCGGAGATCGACAGGCCCATCTCCTCCGCGCCGGCGGCGGCCGAGGACACGCCCGCGCTGATGTCGCTGGCCGCGGCGTGCGCGGACTCGGCCTGGTCGCGGCTGCGCGCGGCCCGGCCGGCCAGCCCGTCGGCCACCCCGGCCACGCCCGAGGCCGAGTCGGCCACCTGGCGGGCGCAGCGGCCGATGTCGCGGACGGTGCCGGCCACCTTGTCGACGAAGCGGTTGAACGCCGCCGACAGCTGGCCCACCTCGTCGTCGGTGGTGACCTCCATGCGCTGGGTCAGGTCACCCTCGCCGTCGGCGATCTCGGCCATCCGCGCGCGCAGCTGGTGCAGCGGGGCGGTCAGCCGCCGGCCGACCTGCCATGCCAGCACTCCGCCGAGCAGGGCGACGACGACCGCGGCCACGATCAGGGCGGTGACCATCGCGCCGCGGCCGGCGTCGAGCTGATCGACCGGGCCGGTGAAGTCGGCGTCGCGGGCGACGGTGACCAGCACCCAGTCCCAGGGCGCGTAGTAGGTGACCCGTGCGGTGCTCGGCCCGCTCTCGGGGTCGTCGAAGTGCACGGTGGCCTGCTCGCCGTCCGCCAGCGCCACGGCGGCGTCCACGATCTCCTGGACGTAGGTCCTCCCGTCGGCGTCGGTGGCGTCGACGACCTGCTCGCCGTCGCGCGTGCCGCCGGGGCTGACCAGCACCGTGCCGCGCCGGTCACCGGTGCCGCCGAGGACCTCGACGTGCCCGTTCTCGCCGACCTGGGTGGCCTCCAGGCTCTCCCGCAGTGCCGGCAGGTTCTGCTGCTTCTCGCCGACGTAGAGCATGCCGATCACCTGGCCGCCGCCGCCGAGGAGCGGGGTGTAGGCGCTGACGTACCACGAGTCGACGACGAAGGCGTTGCCGCGGTAGGTCTGGCCGGACAGCACGGTCGACACGACCGGGTTGGGCTGGCCGTCGGGGTTGGTGCCGGGGATGTAGGTGCCGATGGCGCGGGTACCGGTGGCGCCGGTGACGTTGGTGGCCACGCGCAGCATGTCGCCCGAGGGCGTCCGCTGGAAGATCGTCGCGGTGCCGCCGACCAGCGCCTTGACCTGGTCGACGAGGCCCGTGGGCACCGCCGGGTCGGTGTTCTGGCCGAGCCAGGTGCCGCCGACGGTGACCCGCGGCAGGTCGATCGGCGTGACCTCGCCGCTGAGTTGGTTCTTCGCCTCCCAGTGCACGAGGCCGCCGGGACCACCGACGGCCAGGCCGCCGGAGCTGGCCAGGACGTGCAGCGCGACGGCGAGGTCGCTGTCGACCTGCGCCGCGGTGGAGGCGCCCTGGGTGGCGACGACGTCGTGCACCCCGGCCGCGGTGCGCGCCACGCTCTGCTCGACCAGCGCGGTCACCGAGTCGTGCGTCTGGTCGGCGAAGCGGGCGCTCTGCCAGGCGCTCACCCCGGCCATCGCGGTGCCGGTCACGGCGACGCTGGCGACCGCCAGCGCGACCACCTTGGTCCGGACGCCCCAGTGCCGGAGTCCGAGCTGTCGCATGTCCCTGTCCCTTCCTGGGCAGGCCGGGTCCCCCCGGCGGCAGAGGCGGTCTCGGCAGGACCGGCCGGATCTGTACCGGAAAGGCAGCTGTGCTCAGGCGGGCGCGCCGAGCACCGCCTGGGTCGCGGTGACCGAGGCGACCGGCCGGCCGTCGTCGTCGGTGACCTCGACCAGCACGACGACGGTCGAGCGGCCGACGTGCAGCGGCCGGGCGGTGGCGTGCGCCGTCCCGCCCCGGACGGCGCGCAGCAGCGACGTCGAGGAGGCCAGCGTCGACGTCGAGGCCCCGGGCGGCAGGTTCAGGAAGGCGCACACGGCGCCGACGGTGTCGGTCAGCGTCATGAGCGCGCCGCCGTGCAGCACCCCGCCGGCGGTGCACCGCCCGGGCGCCCAGGGCAGCCGGCCGGTCACCTCGCCGGGGGCGGCGCGGTCGAGCTCGACGCCGGTGGCGACGGCGAACGGCATGAGGGCCAGCAGCGCGGCGGGGTCGGCGGTCACCCGGCGATCGTGCCGTCCTCAGCGGACCAGCGGTGCCCAGTCCTCCGGGTGCGCCCGGAGGTGCTCGGCCACCGTGCGGGCGGGGTGACCGGTCAGGCGTGGGACGACGTCGCTGACGGCCGCCATCTCGCCGGCGGCGATGGCCAGGTAGCTGGTCACCCAGCCCTCGATCTCCCAGTCGGGGTGGCCGGACGGGCGGCGGGTGGCCCACGCCTCCTCGACGGTCTGCGGCCGGTACTCGGCGGGCAGCCCGGTGACCTCGGCGAGGACGGCGGCGGCCTCGGCCAGCGTCAGCGCCGCGGGGCCGGTGACGTCGAGCGCGCGGCCGTCGAGGTCGCCGGAGTCGTCGAGCAGCACCGCGGCCCCGACGTCGGCCAGGTCGTCGCGGGACACGAAGGCCGCCCGCCCGTCCCCGGCGGGTGCCGCGATGACCGCGCGCCCGTCCTCGACGGTGGCGAAGAACGGCACGAAGTCGGCGTACATGCCGTGCCGCAGCGCGGTCCACCGGGCGCCGGTGGCCGCGATCGCCTCCTCGGTGACCGCGTGGTGGCGGGCGAGGGTGAACACGGCGTCGTCCGCGGCGCCGGCGAAGGACGTGTAGACGATCCGCGACACCCCGGCGTCCGCGGCGGCGGCCACGGCGGCGAGGTGCTGCTGCACACGGTCCTCGGCCTCGGCCGCGGAGACGAGGTAGAGCGTGTGCACGCCGTCCAGCGCCGCGGCGAGGCCGGCCCGGTCGCGGTAGCCGCCGGGGTTCTCGACGACCTCCGAGCCGGGCAGGAACCGGGCGCGGCCGGCGTCCCGCACCACGAGTCGCAGGTCGACGTCGGCACCGGCACCGGCCACCCGCTCGGCGACCCGGCGGCCGAGCACGCCGGTGGCTCCCGTGACGGCGATCACCCTGCGCATGCGACGTGGGTCTCCACCTGCGGCATCATGACGCTGAGCAACCACCGAGCAGGCCGGGATCTTCCCTGGAGGCAGCCCATGCGGATCGGCATCCTGACCGGCGGGGGCGACTGTCCCGGCCTCAACGCCGTCATCCGCGCCGTCGTCCGCAAGGGGGTCGAGCACGGCGACGAGGTGGTCGGCTTCCGGGACGGCTGGCGCGGCCTGCTCGAGGACGACGCCGTCCCGCTGGACCTGAGGGCCGTCCGCGGGCTGCTGCCCCGCGGCGGCACGGTGCTCGGGACCTCCCGCACCAACCCGTACGCGCTGGAGGGCGGGGCCGAGCGGGTGCTGGACACCCTGACCCGGCACCGGATCGACGCCCTCGTCCCGGTGGGCGGGGAGGACACCCTCGGCGTCGCGGCCCGCCTCAGCGAGGTGGGGGTGCGGGTGGTGGGCGTGCCCAAGACCATCGACAACGACCTCGACGGCACCGACTACACCTTCGGGTTCGACACCGCGGTCGGCGTCGCGATGGAGGCCATCGACCGGCTGCACACCACGGGCGACAGCCACCACCGCACGCTGGTCGTCGAGGTCATGGGCCGGCACGCCGGCTGGATCGCGCTGCACGCGGGGATGGCCGGCGGGGCGACCGTCGTCCTCGTCCCGGAGCGGCCCTTCGACGTCGACGCCGTGGTGGCGCACTGCCTGCACCGCTTCGAGTCCGGGTACTCGCCGATCATCGTCGTCTCCGAGGGCGCCACGCCGCGGGAGGGTGGACAGGTGGTGGCCACCGGCGAGCGGGACGCCTTCGGCCACGTCCGCCTCGGGGGCATCGGCCCCCGACTGGCCGCGCTGATCGAGGAGCGCACCGGACGGGAGGCCCGCGCGGTCGTGCTCGGGCACATCCAGCGCGGGGGCACGCCCTCGGCCTTCGACCGCGTGCTGGCCACCCGCTTCGGCCTGGCCGCCGTCGACGCCGTCCACGCCGGGCTGTCGGGCGTCATGGTGGCGCTGCGGGGCACCGACGTCGTGCCGGTGCCGATCGCCGAGGCGACGGCGCAGCTCAAGCTGGTGCCGCTGGAGCGCTACGCCGAGGCGGAGGTGTTCTTCGGCTGAGGCGTGTCGGGTGACGCAGGCGACCGCCGTACCCTCGGTGCGTGAACGATCCCGCGCAGCTGGCCCCCGGTCTCGACCGGTGGCGGGAGCTCCCCGCCGCCCAGCAGCCGAGGTGGCCCGACCGCGGCGCCCTCGACGCCGTCCTGTCCACGCTGTCGACCGTGCCGCCCATCGTGGCGCCCAGCGAGGTCGACGAGCTGCGCGGCCGGCTGTCCGACGTCGCGCAGGGCAAGGCGTTCCTGCTGCAGGGCGGGGACTGCGCGGAGACCTTCGACCTGAACACCGAGCCGCACCTGCAGAGCACCACCCGCACGCTGCTGCAGATGGCCGTCGTCCTCACCTACGGCGCCAGCGTGCCGGTGGTCAAGGTCGGCCGGGTGGCCGGGCAGTACGCCAAGCCGCGCTCGTCGGACACCGACGCCCTGGGCCTGCCGTCCTACCGCGGCGACATGGTCAACTCGCTGGAGCCGGTGCTCGAGAAGCGCATCCCCGACCCCGGCCGGCTGGTGCGCGCCTACGCCAACTCCGCCGCGGCGATGAACATGATCCGCGCCTACGCCCGCGGCGGCCTGGCCGACCTGCACGCCGTCCACGACTGGAACCGGGACTTCGTCGCGAACTCCCCGGCCGGCGTCCGGTACGAGGTCATCGCCCGCGAGATCGACCGCGCGCTGGCGTTCATGAAGGCCTGCGGCGTCGACGACACCGCGCTGCGCGGCGTGGAGCTCTACAACAGCCACGAGGCGCTGATCCTCGACTACGAGCACGCGCTGATGCGGGTGCACGAGGGCCGGCCCTACGCCGCCTCGGCCCACTTCGTGTGGATCGGCGAGCGCACCCGCCAGCTCGACGGCGCGCACGTGGAGTTCATGTCGCGGATCGCCAACCCGATCGGCGTCAAGATCGGCCCGACGACGACGCCCGAGCAGGCCACCGAGCTCGTCGAGCGGCTCGACCCCGACGGGATCCCCGGCCGGCTGACGCTGATCAGCCGCATGGGCAACGGGAAGATCCGCGACGTCCTGCCACCGATCGTCGAGAAGGTCACCGCCGGCGGCCACCAGGTCGTCTGGCAGTGCGACCCGATGCACGGCAACACCCACGAGTCCCCGAGCGGTTACAAGACCCGCCACTTCGACCGCGTCGTCGACGAGGTCCTCGGCTTCTTCGACGTGCACCGGGCGCTGGGCACCTGGCCCGGCGGCATCCACGTCGAGCTCACCGGTGAGGACGTCACCGAGTGCCTCGGGGGGGCGATGGAGATCAGCGACGACGACCTCAACAGCCGGTACGAGACCGCCTGCGACCCGCGGCTGAACACCGGGCAGTCCCTGGAGCTGGCGTTCCTGGTCGCCGAGATGCTGCGTGGCTGAAGGGCCCCCCTGCCCCCCACCGCTCGTGAGCTCGCGGCGGGCCCCTGCAGCGGGGCCGCCGCGGAGGCTCTGGACGGGGCCACGGTGACCGCGCCGATCGACCTCCGCTCCGACACCGTCACCCGGCCCACGCCCGGCATGCGCCGGGCGATGGCCGAGGCCGAGGTCGGGGACGACGTCTACGGCGAGGACCCGGCGGTCCGGGCGCTCGAGGAGCGGGTCGCGGACCTGTTCGGCCACGAGGCGGCGCTGTTCGTCCCGTCCGGGACGATGGGCAACCAGATCGGCATGCGGCTGGTCTGCGAGCCCGGCCAGGAGGTGCTCTGCGACGCCGACGCGCACGTGGTCACCTACGAGATGGGTGCCGCGGCCGCCGTCTTCGGCATCTCCACCCGCACGGTCGTCAGCGACGGGGGCCTGCTCGACGCCGACGCGCTGCTCGCCCAGGTGCGGCCGCGCGACGACTGGCACCTGACCGCCACCGCCGCGGTCGCCGTGGAGAACACGCACAACCGCGGCGGCGGGCGGGTGCAGCCGGTGGAGCAGCTGCAGCGGCTGTGGGACGCCTCCCGCGAGGCCGGGTTCGCCGTCCACCTCGACGGCGCCCGGATCTGGAACGCCGCGGCGGCCTCGGGGCTGGACCTGGCCACCTACGGGCGGCTGGCCGACACCGCGTCGGTCTGCTTCTCCAAGGGCCTCGGGACGCCGGTCGGCTCCGTGCTCGTGGCATCGGCCGAACGGATCGCGGCCGGCCGGCTGTGGCGCAAGCGGCTCGGCGGCGGCATGCGCCAGGTCGGCGTGCTGGCCGCTGCCTGCCGCTACGCCCTCGACCACCACCTGCCCCGGCTGGCCGAGGACCACGAGCACGCCCGCCTGCTGGCCAAGCGGCTCGGCGTCGACCCGGCCTCGGTGCAGACCAACATGGTCGTGCTCGACGACGTCCCCGCGCCCGTGGTCGCCGAGGCCGCCAAGGCCCGCGGCGTGCTGGTGTCGCAGGTGAGCCCGCGGCGGATCCGCCTGGTCACCCACCTCGACGTCGACCGGGCCGGCGTCGACCGGGCCGCCGACGTCCTGGCCGACCTGCTCGACCGCTGCTGAAGGACCTCCCTGCCCCCGCCACTCGCGAGCCCGCGGCGGGACCCTGCAGCGAGGCCGACGGCGGCCGGCGCCCCGGGGAGGGGCGGCGGCCGCCGGCGTGGGGTGGGTCAGTAGGAGCTGAACAGCAGCCGGTTGGGCGTGCCGGCCCGCGCGGCGGTCCGCGACAGGACGACGTGGTTCGTCGTCGCGGTGCCGGTGATGGCCGTGGCGACCGCGGCCGGCTGCGCCGACGGCATCCCGGACAGGTACAGCGCCGCGACGCCCGCGACGTGCGGCGTGGCCATCGATGTCCCGCTGATCGTGCTGGTCGCGGTGGCGTTCGTGTACCAGGCGCTGGTGATGCCCACGCCCGGGGCGAAGGGGTCCACGCAGGAGCCGTGGTTGCTGAAGGACGCCGCCCGGTCGGTGCGGTCGGTGGCGCCGACGGTCAGCGCGCCCGGGACCCGCGCCGGTGAGGAGGCGCAGGCGTCCTGCGGCACGCCGGCGGAGTTGCCGTTGCCCGCGGCGACCGCGTAGCTGACGCCGTCGGCGATGGAGTTGCGCACCGCGGTGTCGATGGCCGTGCTGGCCCCGCCGCCGAGGCTCATGTTGGCCACCGCGGGGTCGCCGGCGGCGTGGTCGGCGGTCACCCAGTCGATGCCCGCCACCACGCCCGAGGTGGTGCCGCCGCCCGCGCAGTCGAGGACGCGGACGCCGACCAGCCGGACCGACTTGGCCACGCCGTACGTCGTGCCGCCGACGGTGCCGGCGACGTGGGTGCCGTGGCCGTTGCAGTCGTCGGCCGGACCGCCGTCGACGGCGTCGTAGCCGGACACCGCCCGGCCGCCGAAGTCGGTGTGGGCGGTGGTGATGCCCGTGTCGATGACGTAGGCGGTGACGCCCGCATCGGTGGCCGTGTAGTCGAAGCTGCTGCTCAGCGGCAGGTCGCGCTGGTCGGTGCGGTCGAGGCCCCAGGTCGCGCCGGGCTGGGTCGTGGTGGCGGTGACCACCTGGTCGCGCTCGACCGCGACGACGCCGGGGATGGCCGACAGCCGGGTGACGGCGGCCTCCGGCAGCGTCACGGCGAAGCCGGTGAGCGCCGCGCTGTAGACGTGGTCGATCCGCCCGCCCAGGCCGCGGGCCCGGTCGGCGTGTCGTGTCCGGTGGGCGCCGCCTGGTCCCTGCCCCGAGATCGGCGGTCTCGTGGCCATCGGCGCCTCATCGCCACGAGACCGCCGATCTCGCGGGGAGGGGCGGGCTCAGGCGGCCGAGGCGTCCTCGGCGGCGGGGAGGGGGCGGCCGTCGCGCAGGGCGCACAGCAGGGCGATGTCGCGGGCGTGGCCGCGGTCGGCGCTCGGCGTCTCGACGACCACCGGCACCCCGGCCACCGACGGGTGGGCGAGCAGCTCGGCGAACGCGCCGGCCCCGATCGAGCCCGCGCCGATCGTGGTGTGCCGGTCACGCTTCGAGCCGCGCTCGTCGAGCGAGTCGTTGGCGTGCACCAGCCCGAGCCGGCCCGGGCCCACGGCGGCCTCCAGCGCGTCCAGCGTCGCCGTCGTCCCGCCGGGGGTGGCCAGGTCGTGCCCCGCCGCCCAGGCGTGGCAGGTGTCGAGGCAGACGCCGACCCTCGGGTGCAGGTCGAGGGCGGCGAGGTACGGGCCGAGGTCCTCGACGGTGGCCGCCAGCGACCGGCCGCCGCCCGCGGTCGGCTCGACCAGCAGCCGCGGGCCGTCCTCGGGCAGCGCGTCGAGCACCGGCAGCAGCCGCTCGCGCAGCTGCCGCAGCGCTGCCTCGTAGCGGTCCTCGTCCACGGCCGAGCCCGCGTGGACGACGACGCCGCGGACGCCGAGCCGGACCCCGCGGGCGAGGTCGGCGGCGATGGTCTCGATCGAGCGGTCGACCGTGGCCGCGGTGGGGGAGCCGACGTTGACCAGGAACGGCGTGTGCACGAACGACGGGATCCCGCGCTCGGCCAGCCCCTCGACGAAGGCGGCGTCCTGCGCCGGGTCGCCGGGGCTGCGCCGCCAGCCGCGCGGGTTGCCGACGAAGACCTGCACCGCCTGCGCACCGACGTCGTCGGTGTGGCGCAGCCCGCCGGTGGCCAGGCCGCCGGCGACCTGGACGTGCGCGCCGATCGGGGAGCGGGGCGGCCCGCTCACCCGAAGCTGAGCAGCAGGCTGACCTCGCTGCGGAGGTCGACGACGGTGCCGGCCGCCGGGCTCTGCCGGTAGACGCGGTCGCCGGTGATGAACGTCGAGGTGCTGTAGGTCAGCCCGGCCGCCTCCAGGGCCGCGGACGCCTCGCGGGCGCTCATGCCGGTCACGTCGGGCACGGCGACCTGCGGCAGGCCCAGGGAGACCTGGATGGTCACCTCGCTGCCGTAGGGCGCGGCCTGACCCGGGGTGGGGCTGACGGCCATCACCTGGCCGGTGCCGACGTCGGCGCTGCGGCCCTCGGTGCGCGTGACGGTGAAGCCCTGCGCTTCCAGGTTGCCCTGGGCGGCGTCCGGGCCCTGCCCCACCACGTCGGGCACCTCGACCGGCGCGCGGCCGCGGCTGACGACCACGGTGACCGGCTGGTCGCGGCGCAGCTCCGTGCCCGGCTCGGGGTCGAACCCGGTGACCGAGCCGACCGGGACGTCCTCGTCGAACTCCTCGGTGACGGTGACCTGCCAGGGGACCTGCTCGGCGAGCGCCGCCTGCACCGCCTCCAGCGGCTGGCCGACCAGCGCCGGGTCGACGCTGAACCGCTCGGGTCCCTTGGACACGACCAGCTCGACGTCGGTGCCGCGGATGACCTCGCCGTCGTCGGGGTCGGCCGAGATGACCTCGCCCTCGGGGACGTCCTCGCTGAACTGCTCCTCGGCGAACACCGGGGTCAGCCCCGCACCCTGCAGCAGGTCGACGGCGGCCGAGCGGTCGGAGCCCTCGAGCGAGGGCACCTGCGTCCAGCGGCCCGAGCCCATCCACCAGCCGACCGCGCCGACGGTGACCACCAGCAGCAGGACGACGGCGACCGCCAGCCGGGCGCGGCGGCGCCGGACGTGGTGCGGGACGCCGGGCCGGTGCTGCGCCAGTCCGGGCCGCCGGCCGCCGACGTCGGTGGTGGGACCGGCGCCCATGCCGGGCAGCATGCTGGTGCCCCGGCCGCGGGAGGACCGGCCGGCGCCGAGGACCTCGGTGCCCGGCTCGCCGGGCGGGCCGGGGTCGCTCGGGTGGCGCGGTCGGGTGGGCCGGTTGGTCGGGCGGATCGTGCCGGGCCCGGCGGAGCTGCGGCCGGTGGGCACGGGCACGCGGGCCAGGCCCAGGTCGGTGCGCACGTCCTCGAGGTCGGCGAGGAAGGCGCCGGCGTCGAGCGGGCGGACGGCGGGGTCGCGGCGCGTGGTGCGGGCGACCAGCTCGTCGACCTGCCAGGGCACGCCGGGGACCTCCGCCGACGGCGCGGGGACGTCGTGGTGCACGTGCTGGTAGGCCACCGCCAGCGGGGTGTCCCCGCCGTAGGGCGGGTGGCCGGTGAGCATCTCGAAGAGCACGAGGCCGGCGGCGTAGACGTCGCTGCGGGCGTCGGCGCGGCCGCGCTCGAGCTGCTCGGGGGAGAGGTAGGCGACCGTGCCGATGAGCACGCCGCCGGAGTGGCTGGTCTGCCCGGTGCCGGTGAGCGCCCGGGCCAGGCCGAAGTCGGCGACCTTGACCGAGCCGTCGTGGCCGATGAGCACGTTCTCGGGCTTGACGTCGCGGTGCACGATCCCGGCGCGGTGCGCGGCGGTCAGCCCGGACAGCACCGGCTCGAGGACGGCGAAGGCCTCGGCGACGGTGAGCCGGCCGCGGGCCTGCAGCAGGTCGCGCAGCGTGCGGCCGCGGACGAGCTCCATGACGAGGAAGACCAGGCCCTGGTCGCTGCCCTGGTCGCTCACCGACACGACGTTGGGGTGGCTGAGCATCGCCGCGGCCCGCGCCTCACGGGTGAACCGGCCGACGAAGGTCGGGTCGTGGGCCAGGTGCTCGGCCATGACCTTGACCGCCACCGTGCGGTGCAGCCGCAGGTCCGTGGCGGCGTAGACGGTGGACATGCCGCCGCGCGCCAGCCGCTCCTCGAGGCGGTAGCGCCCCTCGAGGACCAGGCCGACCACGGGGTCGGTCACGGCGGTCTCCACGCGATCGAGTCTAGGAGCGCCCCGCGCGGAAGCGACCCGCACACGCGGGTGGGCGAGACCCGCCGGCACCCTCCCGTCACACCGGTCACGGGAGGACGGTGATGACCAGGTGACCTGATCGTGGAGCGCCCTACCTGACCGTGGGACGACGGGTAGGACGCACGGTGACCAGGTCACCTGGTCATCGTCATCGAGGAGTCAGGACAGCTCGAGCCCGGGGTAGAGCGGGTGGGCGGCGACCAGCTCGGCGGCGGCGGCGCGCGTCTTGTCGGCCAGGCCGCCGTCGACGACGTACCTGGCCTTGGACACCCCGCCGTCCCTGGTCGCCGCCGGGGTGGTGTTGGACAGCACCTCGACGATGAGCTCGGCGGTGCGGTCGAACTCGGCGGCGCCGAAGCCGCGGGTGGTCAGCGCGGGCGTGCCCAGCCGGACGCCGGAGGTGTACCAGGCGCCGTTGGGGTCGGCCGGGATCGCGTTGCGGTTGGTGACGATGCCGGCGTCGAGCAGCGCGGACTCGGCCTGCCGGCCGGTCAACCCGAAGCCGGAGACGTCGAGCAGCACGAGGTGGTTCTCGGTGCCGCCGGTGACCAGCCGCGCGCCGCGGCGCGACAGGCCCTCGGCCAGGGAGACGGCGTTGTCGACGACGGTCTGCGCGTAGGTGGCGAACTGCGGACGGCGGGCCTCGGCGAAGGCGACGGCCTTGGCGGCCATGACGTGCGGCAGCGGGCCACCGAGCACCATCGGGCAGCCGCGGTCGACGGCGTCGGAGTACTCGGGCTGGCTGAGCACGAAGCCGCCGCGCGGGCCGCGCAGCGACTTGTGGCTGGTGCTGGTGACCACGTGCGCGTGCGGCACCGGGTCGAAGTCGCCGGTGAACACCTTCCCTGCCACCAGGCCGGCGAAGTGGCTCATGTCCACGATCAGCGTCGCGCCGACCTCGTCGGCGATCTCGCGCATCCTCGCGAAGTCGACCTTGCGCGGGTAGGCGGAGTAGCCGGCCATGAGGATCAGGGGGCGGAACTCGCGGGCGCGCGCGGCGACGGCGTCGTAGTCGAGCAGCCCGGTCCGCGGGTCGGTGCCGTAGGAGGACTGCGCGAACATCTTGCCGCTGATGTTCGGGCGGAAGCCGTGGGTGAGGTGGCCGCCGGCGTCGAGGCTCATGCCGAGCATGCGCTGGTCACCGAGGGCGTGCCGCAGCGTCGCCCAGTCCTCGTCGGTGAGGTCGTTGACGTGCCGGGCGCTGGCCCGCTCCAGCGCGGGGGCCTCGACCCGCTGGGCGAGCACCGCCCAGAAGGCGACCAGGTTGGCGTCGATGCCCGAGTGCGGCTGGACGTAGGCGTACGGGGCGCCGAACAGCTCGCGGGCGTGCTCGGCGGCCAGCGCCTCGACGGTGTCGACGTTCTGGCAGCCGGCGTAGAAGCGGTGGCCGACGGTGCCCTCGGCGTACTTGTCGCTGAACCAGTTGCCCATGGTCAGCAGCACCGCGGGGCTGGCGTAGTTCTCGCTGGCGATGAGCTTGAGCGAGTCGCGCTGGTCGGCGAGCTCGGCGCTGATCGCGTCGGCGACGCGGGGCTCGACCTCGGCGATGACCTGCAGCGCGCTGCGGTAGGCCGTGGAGGCGGCGGTGGCGTCGAAGGCGGGGGTGACGTCGGTCATCGGGGGCTCCTGCGCGGTCGGTCGTCGTCAGCGGTGCCGTCAGTGCCCAGGCGCCCGGCGGAGTAGCAGGCCGCTCCCCGGTGGTGCCCCACCTCGATGCGCCAGTCACGGCCGCCGCCGATCCTATCCCGCCCCGGCAGCAGGCTCCCGCGGCGACCTAGGCTCGGATCCCATGGACGCCGATGTCACCGACGACGCCATGCAGACGCTCACGCCCGCCGAGGTGGCCGCGGCCCTG
Source organism: Geodermatophilus maliterrae (assembly GCF_041018925.1). Classification (NCBI taxonomy): domain Bacteria; kingdom Bacillati; phylum Actinomycetota; class Actinomycetes; order Geodermatophilales; family Geodermatophilaceae; genus Geodermatophilus; species Geodermatophilus maliterrae. The sequence continues at coordinate 8,509 of NZ_JBFNXQ010000048.1, read as the reverse complement.
GGGGTGTCGCCGAACAAGGTCCGGCAGCTGGTCCGCGAGGGCAAGCTGATGGCCGTCCCGGGCAGCGGGAACAGCCGCATCCCGGCCGACTTCCTGCAGGACGGCGCCGTCCTCAAGCACCTGCCCGGGCTGATCACCGTGCTCAAGGACGGCGGGTTCACCGACGCCGAGGTGTTCGAGTGGCTGTTCCGGGCCGACGAGTCGCTGCCGGGCACCCCGGTCGAGGCGCTGCGCGGCGACCGGCACACCGAGGTCACCCGCCGGGCGCAGGCCCTCGCCTTCTAACGGCGCCGCGTCCTGAGCCGCACCGCCTGGGCGCTCGCCAGCCGGCGCGCGAAGATGCCCAGACGGCGGGGCTTGGAGACCGTCACCCGGCGGTCGAGGACGCGGTGGTCGGCGCGCTCGATCTCGGTGAGGATGCCGCCGTAGAGCGCGGTGGCCGCCCGCACGCAGTCGCGTGACTCCGGTGCGAGCATCGGCGTCCCCGGGGCGGCGTCGTCGTATCGCCGCCGCACGATCGCGACCATCTCCTGCATGAGCGCGCGGAAGCGGGCGTCGTACCGCTTCTCCTGCAGCTGCTCGCGGGTCACGCCGTGCGCGGCCATGACGTCGGCGGGCAGGTAGACCCGGCCGCGGTCGACGTCCTCGGCGACATCGCGCAGGAAGTTGGTCAGCTGGAACGCCTCGCCCAGCGCGATCGCGTGCGGCGCGGCCTCCTCGCGGGGGACGCCGGGCGCGGTGCCGAGGACGGGGAGCACCTGCAGCCCGATCACCGACGCCGAGCCCCACATGTACCGGTCCAGCGCGGCCATGTCGGCGTAGCCGGTGACCTCCAGGTCGCTGGTCATCGCGGCGAGGAAGTCGACGAGGTGCTCGACCGGGATCGCGTAGCGGCGGTAGGTGTGCACCAGCGCCAGCCGCACGGGGTCGTCGCTCCAGCCGGCGTCGAGCTCGTCGAGGACGGCGCGCGACCACTCGGCGAGGTCGCCGGCGGGGTCGGCGCCCGGGAGGTCGACCAGGTCGTCGGCGGTGCGCGCGCCGGCGTAGAGCGCGTGGATCGCCGGTCGCCGGTCGGCGGTGAGCAGCCGGGTGGCCAGGTGGTAGCTCTTGCCGTGCCGCGCGTTGATCGCCGCGCAGTGCCGGTAGGCGGCGCCCAGGCGGGCCTGCCGCTCGGCCGTCGACAGCGGCCGCTCCGTCGCCGTCATCGGACCGGGCCGGTGATCCGCTCGGCGGCCAGGCGGCCGCTGATGACGACCATCGGCACGCCGACGCCGGGCTGCACCGACGAGCCGGCCAGCACCACGTTCTCCGGGCCCTGGCGGGGCAGCGTCGGCGTCCGGAAGGGGCCGGTCTGGCCGAAGGTGTGGGCCAGGGCGAACGGTGTGCCGGCGGCCATGCCCTGCCGGGCCCAGGTCAGCGGGGTGTCCACGTGCTCCACCTCGATCGCGTCGGTCAGACCCGTCCAGCCGCGGGCCTCCAGGGTGGTCAGCACCTCGGCGCGGTAGCGCGGGGTCAGCGCGTCCCAGTCGATGCCGGGGTTGCCGCCGCTGTGCGGGTCGAGGTTGGGCGCCGGCGCCACCACGCTGAGCACGTGGCCGCCGGGCGGGGCCAGGGAGAGGTCGCTGCGCGAGGGCATGCTCACCAGCAGGCTCGGGTCGCTCATCGGCCGCCCGTCGCGGGTCAGCTCGTCGAAGACCTGCTCCCAGGCGGCGCCGAAGCTGATCGTGTGGTGCGCCTGGCCGGGCAGCTCGGCGCGCACGCCGAGGTGCAGGGTCACGCAGGACGGCGAGTACACCGGCCGGCGGCGCCGCGAGAAGCCGGGCACCAGCCGCTCGGGGACGTCGGTGGTGACGACGACGGCGTCGGCGGGCAGCCGCTCACCGCCCTCCAGGCAGACGCCGGTGACCCGCCGGCCGCGGACCTCCAGCTGCTCGACCGTCGCGCCGTACCGGAACACCACCCCGGCGTCGGCCGCGGCCGCGGCCATGGCCCGCGGGACGGCGCCGACCCCGCCGACCGGGTGCCAGACGCCGGCGCCGATGTCGAGCTGGGCGATGACGGCGTAGGCGGCGATCGCGCGGAACGGGCTGACCCCGGCGTAGAGGGCCTGGAAGCTGAACAGCCGGCGCAGCCGGTCGTCGGTGAAGTGCCGCGCCACGTGGCTGGACAGCCGGCCGAACCCGCCGCGGCGGGCCAGCTGCACCAGCTGGGGGCCGAGCAGGTCCAGCGGGGTGTCGAGGTTGCGGTCGATGAAGGTGTCCATCTGCAGCCGGTAGAGCTCGGCGAGGTTGGCGAGGTAGCCGCGCAGCGCCGCCGCCTCGGCCGGTCCGGCCAGCGCCTCGACCTCGGCGGCGAACGCGTCGACGTCGGCGTGCACGTCGAGGTGCGAGCCGTCGGCGAACCGTGCCCGGTAGGTGGTCTCCAGCGGGACCAGGGTCAGCCGGTCCGCCAGCTCCTCACCGACGGCGGCCAGCGTGTCGGCGACCAGCTCCGGGGCCGTGAACACCGAGGGGCCGGTGTCGAGCACGTAGCCGTCGCGCCGGAGCACCCCGGCGCGGCCGCCGGGCCCCTCGTCGCGCTCGACGACGGTGACCTCGCGGCCGGCGCCGCGCAGCCGCAGCGCCGTCGCCAGGCCGGCCAGGCCCGCGCCGACGACGACGACCCGGTCGGTCGCCCCGGGGACGGTGCGCACGCTCAGGCCGTGCGGGAGGTGGCGGCGACGGCCAGCGCGTCGAGGGCGGCGCGGGCCTCCTCGGCGATCGGGGCGTCGGCGATCGCGCCGCGGGCGGTGGCGGTGCGCTCGGCGATCCGCTCCTCGACCCGCGCCCGCGCGCCGGTGCGCTCGATGAGGTCGCGCAGCGCCGCGAACTGCTCCTCGCCGGCGTCGGGGTCGCCGAGCGACTCGCGCAGCAGGCGGCGACCGGCGTCGTCGGCCTCCTCCTCGGCCAGCGCGACGAGCAGGGTCTGCTTGCCCTCGCGCAGGTCGTCGTCGGCGGACTTGCCGGTGACCTCGGGGTCGCCGAAGACGCCGAGGACGTCGTCGCGCAGCTGGAAGGCCTCGCCGAGCGGCAGCCCGACGGCGGTGTAGACGTCGGCGGCGCGCGGGCCGGCACCGGCGATGGCCGCGCCCAGCTGCAGCGGCCGCTGCACCGTGTAGCCGGCGCTCTTGTAGCGGGCGACGGTCAGCGCGCCCTGGGCGCCGGGCAGGCCGCCGGCGGCGCGCAGCAGGTCGAGGTACTGCCCGGCGGTGACCTCGGTGCGCATCGTGTCCCACACCGAGCGGGCGCGGGCCAGCGACGGGGCGCTGATGCCCGAGCGGCGCAGCAGCTCGTCGGACCACACCAGCGCGAGGTCACCGACCAGGATCGCCGCGCCGACGCCGAACGCGTCGCCGTCACCGGACAGGCCGCCGTCGCCGTGGACGGCGGCGAAGCCGACGTGGGTGGCCGGCCGGCCGCGGCGGGTCAGCGCGCCGTCCATGACGTCGTCGTGGACCAGCGCGCTGGCGTGCACGAACTCCAGCGCGGCGACGGCGCGCAGCACCGCGGCGTCGTCCTCGGCCGGGCCGGTGACGTCCTCGGTCACCCCGCGCCAGCCCCAGTAGGCGAACGCCGGGCGCAGCCGCTTGCCGCCGTCGGCCAGCGCGCACACCTCGTCGACGACGCGGGTGAGCGCCGGGTCCATGCCCGACAGGGTGGTGCGCTGCTCCTCCAGGAACCCGGTGAGCGCGGCCGAGACCGCACCGCGGATGCGTCCCAGGTCGGCCGCCGCCAGCGACGGGACGAGGGGACGGACCACGGACCCACGCTGCACCGTCCCGCTGATCACCCGACCAGTATCGCCCCATCGAGTCGCGCGCGTCCTGTCCAGGGGGTGGCGGTGCGTGGTCAACAGGGCCTCCTGGCTCTCGACTGCCGTTCCCGGTTCCTTCCCCCCGGAGCGCTCGGGCGGATGCAGGCGGGGGCGGGGGATCGGTCGGCGTCGCACGTACCCTCGGACCCCGTGACCCCAAGCGTCCGCGAGCTGCTCGCCTCGTCGCGGCCCACGTGGTCGTTCGAGTTCTTCCCGCCCAAGTCGCCCGAGGGCGAGGACCAGCTGTGGACGGCACTGCGGCAGCTGGAGCGGCTGCGCCCGTCGTTCGTGTCGGTCACCTACGGCGCCGGCGGGTCCACCCGCGAGGGCACGGTGGCGGTCACCGAGCGGATCGCCGCCGAGACCACGATGACCCCGCTGGCGCACCTGACCGCCGTCGACCACAGCGTCGCCGAGCTCCGGCACGTGGTCAGCCGGCTGGCCGCCGCCGGGGTGCGCAACCTGCTGGCGCTGCGCGGGGACCCGCCCGGCGCCGATCCGCAGGGTGAGTGGGTGGCCCACCCGCAGGGCCTGCGCTACGCCGGGGAGCTGGTGGAGCTGATCCGCTCGATGGGCGACTTCTCCGTCGGCGTGGCCGCCTTCCCCGAGCGGCACCCGCGCTCGCCGGACTTCGACACCGACGTCGAGATGTTCGTCCGCAAGTGCCGGGCGGGCGCGGACTTCGCGATCACCCAGATGTTCTTCCGGCCCGAGGACTACCTGCGCATGCGCGACCGGGTGGCCGCCCGCGGCTGCGAGGTGCCGATCATCGCCGGGGTCATGCCGGTGACCAACGCCCGGCAGATCACCCGGATCGTGCAGCTGTCCGGGCAGGCCTTCCCCGAGGAGCTGGCCGCCCGCTTCACCGAGCTCGACGGCGACCGGCCGGAGGACAAGGCGGCGGTGCGCGCCTACGGCGTCGAGGTGGCGACGGCGATGTGCCGGCGGCTGCTGGACGAGGGCGTGCCCGGCATCCACTTCATCACCATGAACCGGTCGACGGCGACGCGAGAGGTCTTCCTCAACCTCACCGACGCCGGGACCGGGACGTCGGTGCCCTCCACGCTGGCCGCCACCTCCTGACCGCGCCCGCCTAGACCGCGCCCACCTAGACCGCGCCCGCCTAGACCGCCACCGGGCCGCTCTCCAGCAGCTCCGCGGTGTGCCGGGCCGCCCGGCGCAGCGCCTCCCGCTCCGCCGCGTAGCCGCCCAGGACGCCGACCACCGGCAGGTTGGCCAGCACCCGGGCGCCGAGGCGGCCCTTCGGGCGGGCGTCGAGCGCCCCGTCGATGCGGCTGAGCAGCCGCGCGGCGCGCCAGACGGTGCGCGCGGCCCCGCGCAGCCCGGCCCGGTCGTCGCGGGCGCCGAGCGCGGCCTCGGCGTAGGTGCCGCGGACCCGCTCGAGCAGCGGGCGCACCCGCTCGGGGGGCAGGTCGCGGGCGAGCAGCACCCGCGCCAGCAGCGACACCCGCTCGGCGGGGTCGGCGACGCCGTGCTCGCCGGCCACGCCGAGGACCACCAGCGACTGCACCGCCGTCCCCACGGTGTTCTGCAGCGGCAGGAGGTCGGCGAGCCGGCCGACCAGCCGCGGCAGGCCGCTGGCGGCCGCGGCCACCCGGGAGGCCCGGTCGGCCCACCAGTCGTCGCGCTCGGCGGCCGGCAGCTCCGGCGGGCGGCCCAGCCGCGTGACGAGGGGACCGGTCAGCCGGTCGAGCCGGCGCAGGACGTCGACGACGACGGCGTCGCTGAGGGGAGGGGCCATGACCTGCGCATACCCGGCGCCGGGCCGGCCTCACGTCGGTGTTGCGAGCCGGTCGTAGCGTGGCCGCATGGCCGGACGGGGGCACGGGCGCGCCCGCCGCTGGGCGGTCGTCGTCGCGCTGCTGGCCGTCCTGCTGTCGCTGCCGGTGGTGGTCGGCGCGCTGCCGGCCGACGACGCCGGCACGACCGCGCCCGACCTCCGCGACGCCGTGCTGGCCAGCGCCGGCGTCGGCTTCTCCGGCTACGCGGTCTCGGCCGGCGGGCTGACCCTGCCGGTGAGCGACCAGCTGCCCGCCGTCGCCGACCTGCTCAGCGACCGCACGACGATGCGGGTGTGGTGGCGCGGGCCCGACGAGCACCGGGTCGACGTCGTCACCGCGGCGGGGGAGACCGGCGTGCACGTCGACCCCGCCGGCACGTGGACCTGGGAGTACGAGTCGGCGACCGCCCGGCGCAGCGACCCGGCGCCGCTCGCGCTGCCCGCCCCGCCGGACCTCGTGCCCGCCACGCTGGGCCGGCGGCTGCTGTCCGAGGCCGCCGACGCCGAGCTCGCCCGCATCGGCGCCCGCCGGGTGGCCGGCCGCGACGCCCTCGGCCTGCGGCTGGTGCCGGCCGCGCCCGCGGCCTCGGTGGCCCGCGTCGACGTCTGGGCCGACGCCGGGACGGGCCTACCGCTGGCGGTCGAGGTCGTGGCCGACGGCGCGTCGGTCCCCGCCCTCGACACCCGCTTCCTCGACCTGGACCTGGCCACCCCGGCGGCCGGCGTCGTCGCCTTCGACCCGCCGCCGGGCGCCCGCGTGCGGCCCGGTGAGGACACCGACGGGCTGCTGCAGGAGGCCGACCGGCGGCTGGCGGAGGTCGCGCTGCCCGACGCGCTGGCCGGTCTCGCCCGCCGTCCGCTGGCCGGGGCGCCCGCTGCGGTCGGCGTCTACGGCAGCGGGGTGACGCTGCTGGCGGTGGCGCCGGTGCCCGGCCGGTTCGCCGCCGGGCTCCGGCAGGCGCTGGCCGCCGCGCCGGACGCCGTCCGCGACGAGCGGGGCACCCGCGTGGCCGCCGGCCCGCTCGGGCTGATGCTGGTCGAGCCGCCCGGCCGCGGCGCCTACGTCCTCACCGGCACGGTCACCCTCGACGCGCTCGCCGACGCGGCGGGCGCCCTGGCCGGGGCGCCGTCGTGACGTCGGTGATCGTCACCCGCGGCCTGGTCAAGCAGTACGGCCGGGTGCGCGCCGTCGACGGCATCGACCTCGACGTCCGCGCCGGCGACGTCTACGGCTTCCTCGGCGCCAACGGCTCGGGCAAGACGACGACGGTGCGCATGCTGCTCGGCCTGGTGCTGCCCACCCGCGGCGAGGTGGAGCTGCTCGGCGGGCGGATGCCGCGTGCCGGCCGGCGGGTGCTGCCGCGGGTCGGCGCGCTCGTCGAGGGCCCGGCGCACCACCGGCACCTCTCGGGCGCGGCCAACCTCTCGCTGCTCGACGCCGCCGGCCCCGGCGGGTCCCGCCGCACCCGGCGGCAGCGGATCGCCGAGGTGCTCGACCAGGTGGGCCTCGGCGGGGTGGGCCGCCGTCCGGTCGGCGCCTACTCGCTGGGCATGCGCCAGCGGCTGGGCCTGGCCGGCGCGCTGCTGCGCCGGCCGGAGCTGCTGGTCCTCGACGAGCCGACCAACGGGCTGGACCCGCAGGGCATCTCCGAGGTCCGGGAGTTGCTGCTCGAGCTCAACCGCGGCGGGACGACGGTGTTCCTGTCCAGCCACCTGCTGGCCGAGGTCGAGCAGCTGTGCACCCGGGTGGGTGTGCTCGACCGCGGCCGGCTGGTGCTGCAGGACGACATGGCCCGGCTCACCGCCCCGACCGGCGCCACCGTCGTGGACACCCCGGCACCCGAGCGGGTGCGCGCGGTCCTGGACGGCCGGGTGCTCACCGCCGACGGCGGCCGCCTGGTCGTGCGCGGGACCGACCCGGCCGAGGTCAACGCGCTGCTGGTGGGCGCCGGGGTGCCGGTGACCGGGCTCGCGCTGCAGCGGCCGACGCTGGAGGAGGTGGTGCTGGCCGCCGCCGGCACCAGCGCGGACAGGGTGGACCGGTCGTGATCGTCGTCGAGCTCCGCAAGATGTTCCGCCGGCCGCGCACCTGGACGACGATCGCCGTCCTCAACGCGCTGCCGGTGCTGGTGGCCGTGCTGCTGCAGCTCACCGACCTGGCGCCACGGCCGGGGGAGGGGCCGCCGTTCCTGTCGGCGGTGCTCACGAACGGCGCGCTGTTCCCGCTGGCCGCGCTGGCCATCGTGCTGCCGCTGTTCCTGCCGATCGCCGTCGCGGTGGTCAGCGGGGACGCCGTCGCCGGGGAGGCGCAGGCCGGCACGCTGCGGTACCTCCTCGCCCGCCCGGCCGGGCGCACCCGGCTGCTGGTGGCCAAGCTGGTCGCGGTCCTGGCGTTCGTCGTCGTCACCGTCGTGGTGGTGGCCGCGGTCGGCTACGTCGTCGGCACGACGCTGTTCGACGCCCAGCCGGTGGCCGGGACGTCGGTGTCGGGGACGTCGCTGACCCCCGAGCAGCTGGCCGGCCGGACGCTGCTGGCGATCGGCTACGTCGCGGTGTCCATGCTCGGGGTCGCCGCGTTCGGGCTGTTCTTCTCCACGCTCACCGACTCGCCGCTGGCCGCCGCCCTCGGTGCACTGGCGGTGCTGGTGACCTCGTCGCTGCTGTTCACCCTCGACGCCGCCTCGCCGATCGCGCCGTACCTGCCCACCCGCTACTGGCTGGCCTTCGTCGACCTCTTCCGCGACCCGGTCCTGTGGCGCGACGTCGTCCGCGGGCTGGCGCTGCAGGGCGTCTACGTGGGCGTGCTGCTCACCGCGGCGTGGGCGAACTTCACCACCAAGGACATCACCAGCTAGG
>NZ_JBFNXQ010000047.1:0-37781 GCF_041018925.1 Geodermatophilus maliterrae | reverse complement strand
GAGCGACGCCGGCCGCGAGGAGGGCGAGCGCCGGCTCGCCGCCGAGCTGGACGCGCTCGGACTCCGCGACGAGGTCGCCGGCGTGCACGCCCGCTTCCGGCCGCTCAACCGCCGCTTCAGCGCCGCGTGCACCGACTGGCAGGTGCGCCCGACCCGGCTGGACCCGATGGCCGTCAACGACCACACCGACTGGCGCTGGGACGAGCGGGTGCTGCGGACGCTGACCTCGGTCGAGACGGCCTTCGCCGCGCTCTGCGCCGAGCTGGCCGCCCGGCTGGCCCGCTTCGAGGGCTACGCCGGGCTGTACGCCGCGGCGCTGCGCCGCGTGGGCGCCGGCGAGCGCGGCTGGGTCGACGGTCACGACCGGGACTCCCTGCACCTGGTGTGGATCCAGTTCCACGAGGACCTGCTGGCCACGCTCGGCATCCCGCGCGGCACCGACGCCTGAGCCGCGCCGGTCCTGTCGCCGCTGCTCGGTAGCGTTCCGGGACGTGCCGCCCGTCCTCGACGACCCCGCTCCCGAGGGGGAGGGGGCCCCTCCGCCGCGGGTGGCCCGGGTCGTCGTCGACGTGCCCCTGGCCCACCTCGACCGCACCTTCGACTACGCCGTCCCCGACGACATGGCCGGCGAGGTCCGGGCCGGCTGCCGGGTGCGGGTGCGCTTCGCCGGGCAGCTGGTCGACGGCGTGGTGCTGGAGCTGGCCGACTCCAGCGACACCGGCCGGACACTGGCTCCGCTGGCCAAGCTCGTCTCGTCCGAGCCGGTGCTCACCCCGGAGGTGGCCACGCTGGCCCGCTCGGTCGCGCAGCGGTGGGGCGGCACGCTGACCGACGTCCTGCGGCTGGCCCTCCCGCCGCGCCGCGCCGCCGCGGAGAAGCGCCCGCCGGCCGAGCCCCCGCCGCCGCCGGAGCCGCCGGACCCGGCCGGTTTCGCCCGCTACCCGGCCGGCCCCTCGCTGCTGGCCGCCGTCGCCGAGGGCCGGCCGGCCCACGCGGTGTGGACGGCGCTGCCCGGGGAGGACTGGCCGGCGCGGCTCGCCGAGCTGTGTCGGGCGGCGCTGTCGGGCGGGCGCGGCGCGCTGGTCGTCGTCCCCGACGGCCGCGACCTCGACCGGCTGGAGGCCGCGGCCGGCGCCGCGCTGCCGACGGGGTCCTTCGTCGTCCTGCGCGCCGACGCCGCGCCCGACGCCCGCTACCGCCGGTTCCTCGACGCGGCCCGCGGCAGCGCGAAGGTGGTGCTCGGCACCCGGGCGGCGGCGTTCGCGCCGGTCGCCGACCTCGGCCTGGTGGCGATCTGGGACGACGGCGACGACCTGCACGCCGAGCCCCGCGCCCCCTACGCCCACGCCCGCGACGTGCTCCTGCACCGGGCGCACCTCACCTCGTGCGCGGCCGTCGTGGCGGCGACCGCGCGCACCGCCGAGGCCGCGCTGCTGGTGGAGAGCGGCTGGGCGCACGAGCTGGCCGCCGACCGCGCCACCCTGCGTGCCGCGGCGCCGAGGGTGCAGGCGCTGGGCGCCGACGCCGAGCTCGCCCGCGACCCCGCCGCGCGCACCGCCCGGCTGCCCAGCCTCGCCCACCGGGTGGCCCGCCAGGCACTCGCCGACGGCGCCCCGGTGCTCGTCCAGGTGCCCCGCGCCGGCTACGCGCCCGGCTTGTCCTGCGACCGCTGCCGCGCGCCGGCCCGGTGCGCCGTCTGCTCGGGTCCCCTGGGCATCGCGCCGACGCCCGGGCCCGGCGGCTCGCGGGTGCCGGCCTGCCGCTGGTGCGCCCGGCCGGCGGCCACCTTCGACTGCCCGCACTGCCACGGGACGAAGCTGCGGGCCTCCGTCGTCGGGGCGTCGCGCACCGCCGAGGAGCTGGGCCGGGCGTTCCCCGGTGCCGCCGTCCGGGTGTCGGGGCGGGGCTCGGGCGTGCTGCCGTCGGTGCCCCGGGGGCCGTCGCTCGTCGTCGCCACGCCCGGTGCCGAGCCGGTGGCCGAGGCGGGCTACGGCGCGGCGCTGCTGCTCGACTCCTGGGCGCTGCTGGGCCGGGCCGACCTGCGGGCGGGGGAGGAGACCCTGCGGCGGTGGATGAACGCGGCCGCCCTCGTCCGGCCCGCCGGGCAGGTCGTCGTCGCCGCGGATGCCGCCCACCCCGTCGTCCAGGCGCTGGTGCGCTGGGACCCGGGCTGGCTGGCCGAGCGGGAGCTGGCCGACCGCCGCGAGCTGGGCTTCCCGCCGGCCACCCGGATGGCGTCGCTGTCGGGGTCGCCGGCGGCACTGGCGGAGTTCCTCGCGGCCGCCCGGCTGCCCGCCGACGCCGACCTGCTCGGCCCCGTGCCCGAGCCCCCGCGGCCCGGTCAGGAGGGCGAGCGGGAGCGCTACCTCGTACGGGTGCCGCGGGGTGAGGGGCTCGCCCTGGCGACGGCGCTGGCCGAGGTGCAGGGCGTGCGCAGTGCCCGGAAGGCGGCCGAGCACGTGCGGGTGCAGCTCGACCCCCTCGAGCTCGTCTGAGGCGGTGCCGCGCCGGCCGACGTGTCCGATCGAGGACGACCGGATCGCGCCCGGCCCGTTTACGTTGTAAGCCGCCCGGGGTACGAGAGCGCCGCCTCCGCACACGGGGGGAGGCGCGCGGACGGGTGCGGTCGAGACCGCCGACCCCCGGCCTGCAGAGGCCCGGCAGGGAGTCCGCGCGACCACACGCATCGAGGAGGACACATGAGTGAGTCGCGCACGCCGCCGACCGGCCCGGGCGCCCAGCGCGGGGCCACGCCCGTCTCGGGCGGCCCGAAGGACGACCGCCGCCGGAGGGGCCTGCTGTTCGGCGCGCTGCTCGTCGCCGCCCTGGTCGCCCTGGCGCTGCTGTTGAGCCAGTGCCTCGGCGACGACCCGGAGGGCGGGACGGACACCGCGGGACGGACGGCCCGGACGAGCGGGGGATCGGCCGGGTCGTCGGGCTCGGGATCGGGCGCGTCGTCCGGTTCGGCATCGTCCGGTTCGGCATCGTCGGGTTCGGCGTCGGCCGGTTCGTCCGGGTCGGCATCCGGTTCGGCCGGCGCGCCCGCCGGTGGCGCCGGTGGTCAGGGGCAGGTCGTGACCGGTGACGGGCGCTCCGTGCTCGAGCTGGCCGCCGCTCCCGACGCCGCCGGCGCGCTGGGCGGCGTCGCCGGGCAGCCGGCCACCGCCACCGGCGTGCAGGTGCTGTCGGTGCCCGCCGACGAGGGCTTCTGGGTCGGCACGTCGGACACCCAGCGGGTGTGGGTGCAGCTGACCGGCGAGGCCGGCGAGTCGCCGTACCAGGTGCAGGAGGGTGACCTCGTCGACTTCGAGGGCACCGTCGTCGCCCACGACGCCGGGTTCGCCCCGCAGGTCGGGGTCGACGACGCCGAGGGCGCCGCGCAGCTGTCCCAGCAGGCGCAGCACCTCGAGGTGGCCAAGTCCGCCGTGCGTCTGGCCGCCTGAGCTGCTCGGCCGGCCGGGCCCGCGTCCCCGGGGCGCCGGCCCGGCCGGCCGGGCCGCTCGACTCAGTCGGTCATCTGCTCCAGCAACTCGGCGAGCTCGTCGTCCAGTCCGGCGGTGACCCGCTCCTCCTCGATCCGTGCCGTGGCCCGGCGCCACCACACCGGCAGGGTCGAGGCGGCCGTGGCCGCGCCGACCGCCACCCCGAGCAGCAGGTGGGGGTGCGTGACCCCGCGGCGGCGCAGGGACCGGGCGAGGGGTCCGTCGACGACCGTGACCACCAGCCCCCATCCGGTGGTCACCAGTGCCTGGTGCAGCCGGGCCGCCCGGTCCCGTGGGTCGTCGGGCAGAGCGGGCAGTCCCCGCAGCACCCGGCGCAGCGCCGGCACCTCGCGGAGGACGGTCTCGGCCGCCACGGCCGCGCTGATCGCCAGGTACAACCGGGCGCGTGCCCAGGAGCGGGGAGGCAGTTCCAGGGCCGCCTCGGCGCCGCCGACCACCAGACCGTCGAGGGCGGCGGTCGCGACCGCGGTGACACGGTGGGACGTCGGTGCGGCCATGCGAGCACCGTAGCCCGGCCGTCCGGGCACCCGAGCCGCCACGGTGGCGCCTCGGCAGGGACCCGGCGCGAGCAGGCGAGCGTCGGGGGCGGAGGGGGCCTTCTTCTACGATCGACCGGTGAGCGTGACCCCCATCCGGCTGATGGGCGACCCGGTGCTGCGCACCCCCGCGGCCCCCGTCGTCGATTTCGACGCCGAGCTGCGCCGGCTGGTGGCCGACCTGACCGAGACCATGCACGCCGCCGGCGGCGCCGGACTGGCCGCGCCGCAGATCGGCGTGGGCCTGCGGGTCTTCACCTGGCACGTCGACGGCGAGGTCGGCCACCTGGTCAACCCGGAGGTCGACCTGGTCGGCGAGGAGACCGAGGAGGCGCCGGAGGGCTGCCTGTCGATCCCCGGCTACCGCTTCGACTGCCGCCGCCACCTGCACGTCGTCGCCACGGGCTGGAACCAGCACGGCGACCCGGTCCGGGTGGAGGGCTCGCAGCTGCTGGCCCGCGCGGTGCAGCACGAGGTCGACCACCTCGACGGCGTGCTGTTCGTCGACCGGCTCGACCGGGAGGCGCGCGCGGCCGCGCTGGCGGCGCTGGCCGAGGCCGAGTGGACCGGCATGGGCGCCTGGGTCCCGCGCGTGGAGGTGAGCCCGCACTGAGGCTGCTCTTCGCCGGGACGCCGGAGGCCGCCGTCCCCTCGCTGGAGGCGCTGCTGGCCTCCGGCCACGAGGTCGTCGCCGTCCTCACCCGCCCCGACGCCCGCTCCGGCCGCGGCCGGAAGGTGAGCCGCTCGCCGGTGGCCGGGCGCGCCGACGCCGCCGGCCTGCCGGTGCTGCAGCCCCGCTCGCCGCGGGAGCCGGAGTTCCTCGCGCAGCTGGCCGACCTCGCCGTCGACTGCGCGCCGGTGGTCGCCTACGGCGCGCTGGTGCCGCCCGCCGCGCTCGACCTGCCCGCGCACGGGTGGGTCAACCTGCACTTCTCGCTGCTGCCGGCCTGGCGCGGCGCCGCCCCGGTGCAGCACGCGCTCATGGCCGGCGACGAGCTCACCGGCGCCTGCACGTTCCGCCTCGAGCAGGGCCTGGACACCGGGCCGGTGTACGGCGTGGTCACCGAGCCGATCGGCCCGCGCGACACCGCCGGCGACCTGCTCGGCCGGCTCGCGGTCAGCGGCGCCCGGCTGCTCGTGGCCACCCTCGACGGCATCGCCGACGGCAGCCTCGAGCCCCGGCCGCAGCCGGCGGAGGGGGTCAGCCTCGCGCCGCGGATCGAGACCGCCGACGCGCGGGTCGACTGGGCGCTGCCCGCGCACGTCGTCGACCGCCGGGTGCGCGGCGTGACCCCGGCGCCGGGCGCGTGGACCACGTGGCGCGGCGAGCGACTGCGCCTCGGCCCGGTCGAGCCCGTGCCGTCGTCGTCCCTGGGACCCGGTGAGCTCGCGGTGGGCCCGGACGGCGTCCTCGTGGGCACCGGCCGCGGCGCCGTCCGGCTCGGCGAGGTACAGCCCGCCGGCAGGCGCGTTCTCCCGGCCGCCGACTGGGCCCGCGGCGCCCGCCCGGCGCCGGACGAGCGGTTCGGCGAGTGACGCGCCCGCCCCGCCGTCCGGCCGGTCCGCGCTCGGGCCGCCGCGACCGCTCGCCCCGCCGTCCGGTCCTCGACGGCGCCCGGCTGACCGCCTACGACGTCCTCGACGGCGTCTCCGCGCGCGCGGCCTACGCCAACCTGCTGCTGCCCCAGCTGCTGCGCGAGCGCCGGCTCGAGCCGCGCGACGCCGCCTTCGCCACGCAGCTCGCCTACGGGGCGCTGCGCGCGCAGGGCACGCTCGACGCCGTCCTGGCGCGGCTGGTCGACCGGCCGCTCGCCGACCTCGACCGGCGGGTCCTCGACCTGCTCCGCCTCGGCGCCTACCAGCTGCTCGACCTGCGGGTGCCCGCGCACGCCGCCGTCGCCACCACCGTCGACCTCACCCGCGCGATCGTCGGCGCGGGTGCCTCCGGTCTGGTCAACGCGGTGCTGCGCAAGGTGGCCACGGGCGGCGACCGGGCGGCGTGGCTGGCCGAGCTCGGTACCGACGGCGACCGGCGGTTGGCCCTGGCCACCGACCACCCCGAGTGGGTCGTCGCGGCGTGGCGCGACGCGCTGGGCGGTGACGCCGAGCTGGAGCCCGCCCTCCTGGCCGACGACGCCCCGCCCGAGGTGCACCTGGTCGCCCGCCGCGTGGCCCGGGAGGCGCTGGCCGAGGAGTCCGGCGGGACGCCCGGGCCGTGGTCGCCGTACGCGGTGCGGCTGGGCGGGGGAGACCCCGGCCGGATCCCGTCGGTGCGCGCCGGCGCCGCCGCGGTGCAGGATGAGGGCAGCCAGCTCGCCGCGCTGCTGCTGGCCCGCGCGCCGCTGGAGGGCCCCGACGCCCGCTGGCTCGACGTCTGTGCGGGCCCCGGCGGCAAGGCCGGGCTGCTGGCCGCGGTCCGCCCGGCGGGAGTGCACCTGACCGCCGCCGACCGGGCGCCGCACCGTGCCGAGCTGGTGCGCACGACGCTGCGCGACGAGGACGACGTCGAGGTGCTGGTGGCCGACGGGCGGCAGCCGCCGTGGGCGCCGGGGTCGTTCGACCGGGTGCTGCTCGACGCGCCGTGCACCGGGCTGGGCGCGCTGCGCCGGCGGCCCGAGGTGCGCTGGCGGCGCGGGCCCGAGGACGTCGGCCCGCTGGTGGAGCTGCAGACGGCGCTGCTCGACGCGGCGCTGACCTCGGTGCGCCCGGGCGGGGTGGTCGCCTACGTGACCTGCTCGCCGCACACCGCGGAGACCGTCGCGGTCGCCGACGCCGCGGCCGCCCGCGACGACGTCGAGCTCCTGCCCGTGGCACCGCTGTTCGAGGGCGTGCCCGGCGTCGAGCGGGGACCGTACGGGCAGCTGTGGCCGCACCGGCACGGCACCGACGCGATGTTCATGGCCCTGCTGCGCCGCACCCGGTGAGCGAGGAGGCGCCGTGACCCTGCACGTCGGCGTGGCCGGAGCCGGGATCGGCGGTCTCGTCCTCGCCCAGGCGCTGCGGGCGCGCGGCGCCCGGGTCACCGTCTTCGAGCGGGACGGCTCGGCCGCCGAGACCGCCGGCTACCGCCTTCACCTGGACGCACCGGCGATGGCCGCCCTCCGCCGCGTCCTCCCCGCGCGGCTGGTCGAGGCCCTGCGCGCCAGCGGGGTGGGCGCCGAGGCCTTCACCCGCTTCGCCGTCCTCGACTCCCGGGGCCGCACCCGCCTGCGGCTGCCGGTGGACGACGAGGGGGAGGTGCTCCTCATCGGCCGCCGGGCGCTGCGCGAGGTGCTGGCCGGCGGCCTGGACGGCGCCGTCCGCTGGGGCGACGCCGTCACCGACCACAGCGAGCACCCCGACGGTGTGACGGTGCGCACCGCCGGTGGTGCGGAGGTCGACGTCGACGTCCTGGTCGGGGCCGACGGCGCGGGCTCACGGACCACCCGGCGCCTCACCGGCCGGCCGGCAGCCCGGCCGGCGGGGGTGACCGCGGTCGCGGGCACCGTGCCGCTCGACCGGCCCGCACCGCCGTTCCCGCGCACGCTCGAGCGCGGTCTGGCCTTCGCGATCGGTCCGGGCGGCGCCGGGGTGTTCCTCGCCGCGCACCTGCCCGGCCCGCGCGTGGCCGTCCCCGGCGCCGTTCCCGAGCCGCCGTACCTCGTGTGGTCGGTCGCCCTGCCGGACCAGCGGTGGCCGGAGGAGCTGCCGGCCGCGTCCGGTGCGGAGCTGGGCGCGATCGCGGAGGCGGCGCTGACCGGGTGGTCGCCGCGCTTCCGCGACCTGGTGGCGGCGGCGGAGCCCGGCTCGGTCGCCGAGTTCCCCTTCGTCCTCCCCGCGGACCCGGCGCCCTGGCGCTCGGACCGGGTCACGCTGCTGGGCGACGCCGTCCACCCGGTGCCCCCGACCGCCGGGGCCGGCGCGAGCACCGCGGTGGCCGACGCCGCGGGACTGGCCGAGGACCTGCTCTCCCGGCCGCTGCCCGAGGCGATGGCCGCCGCGCAGGAGCGGGTGCTCGCCGTGGCGCCGGCCGTCCTGCGGGAGGCGCTGCCCGTGCTGGCCTGGCAGCGCCGGCTGTCCTCGCCGGTCCTCCGGGCGCTGGCGACCGGCCTCGCGCTCCCGGCCGTCGGCGGGGCGCTGGCCCTGGGACGGCGGCTGCGCGGGGCGCCCCTGCCGTAGTCCCACCGGCCGGGAGGGGTGATCGGCGCACCTAGACTCGGCAGACGTGCCCCGTGCCCCGATGATCGCGCCCAGCCTGCTGTCGGCGGACTTCTCCCGGCTGGCCGACGAGGTGGCCCGCGTGGCCGACGCCGACTGGCTGCACGTCGACGTCATGGACGCCCACTTCGTGCCCAACCTGACCCTCGGGCTCCCGGTGGTCGAGGCGATCCAGGCGGTCAGCCCGATCCCGCTCGACTGCCACCTGATGATCGAGGCGCCCGAGCGCTGGGCGCCCGGCTACGCCGAGCTCGGCGCCCGCAACGTCACCGTGCACGCCGAGGCCTGCACCGGCGACCCGCGCGCCGTCGCCCGCGACCTCCGCGCCGCCGGGGCCCTGGCCGGCCTGGCCGTCAAGCCGGGCACCGCGCTCGAGGACTACACCGAGGTCCTGCGCGAGTTCGACACCCTGCTGGTCATGACCGTCGAGCCCGGCTTCGGCGGGCAGGCCTTCATGGCCGAGGTGCTGCCCAAGGTCCGCCGGGCCCGCGAGCTGGTCGACACCGGCCACCTGCAGCTCTTCGTCGAGGTCGACGGCGGCATCAACACCGACACCATCGAGCAGGCCGCCGAGGCCGGCGCCGACGTCTTCGTCGCGGGCTCGGCCGTCTACGGCGCCGACGACCCGGCCCGCGCCATCGCCGCCCTGCGCACGCAGGCCTCGGCGGCCGTGGCCCGGGCCGGCACGGCCGGGTGACCGGCAGCCCGGCGGAGCTCGCCGCCGCGGCACGGGCGCGTGAGTCCAGCGCCATGGCACGGGCGCGTGAGTCCCGCGCCATGGCCCGGGCGCGCGAGTCCCGCGCCATGGCACAGGCGCGCGAGTCCAGCGCCATGGCCCGTGCGCGCGAGCTCGGGGAGAGCGTCCTCGGCACGACCAGCCCCAACCCGGCCGTCGGCGCGGTGGTGCTCGCCGCCGACGGCGGCCTCGCCGGCGAGGGCGCCACCGCCCCGCCCGGCGGCCCGCACGCCGAGGTCCGTGCCCTGGCGCAGGCCGGCGACCGCGCGCGTGGCGGCACCGCCGTCGTCACCCTCGAGCCCTGCGCGCACACCGGCCGCACCGGACCGTGCGCCGACGCGCTGCTGGCCGCCGGCGTCGCCCGCGTCGTCGTCGCCGTCCCCGAGCCCACCGGGCTGGCCGGCGGGGGAGCCGAGCGGCTGCGCGCCGCCGGCGTCGACGTCGAGCTGGGCGTCGAGCGGGAGGCCGCCGAGGAGGGCGCGCTGGGCGCCTGGCTGACCGGCGTGCGCGAGCAGCGGCCGCAGGTCGTCTGGAAGGTCGGGGCCACCCTCGACGGACGGGTGGCCGCCGCCGACGGCACCAGCCGCTGGATCACCGGTGCCACCGCCCGTGCCGCCGTGCACGCGCTGCGCGCCACCTGTGACGCGGTCGTCGTCGGCTCCGGGACGGCGCTGGCCGACGACCCGCAGCTCACCGTCCGCGACGCCGAGGGCCGCGACGCCGCCCGCCAGCCCCTGCGCGTGGTGCACGACCGCCGCGGCCGGCTGCCGGCGACCGCGCGCGTGCTCGACGACGCCGCCCCCACGCACGTCAGCGCCGCGGCCGGCCCGGCGGAGCTGCTCGCCGAGCTGTTCGACCGCGACGTCCGCCGGGTGCTGCTCGAGGGCGGCCCCACCCTGGCCGCGGCGTTCCTGCGCGAGGGGCTGGTCGACGAGGCCGTCGTCCACCTGGCACCCACGCTGCTCGGCGCCGGCCCCTCCCTGGTCGGCGACCTGGGAATCAGCACGATCTCCGCGGCGCTCTCCCTCGAGGTACGGGACGTCACCCTGCTGGGCGGGGACGTGCAGATCCGTCTGCGCCCCACCCGTCACACTGGGGACCGACCGCACGTGCACGAGAGGGGCTGAGGTGTTCACCGGGATCGTCGAGGAGGTCGGCTCCCTCGCCACGCGCGAGGACACCGGCGACGCCGCGGTCCTGCGCATCCGCGCCCGCCGCGTGCTCGAGGACGTCGCGCTGGGCGACTCGATCGCGGTCAACGGCGTCTGCCTCACCGTGACCGGCGTCGAGCCCGCCGCCGACGGCAGCTCCGTGTGGTCCACCGACGTCATGGCCGAGACCCTGCGCCGCAGCAGCCTCGGCGCCCTCGCCGACGGCGACCCGGTCAACCTGGAGCGGGCGGTCACCGCGCACACCCGCCTGGGCGGGCACATGGTGCAGGGCCACGTCGACGGCGTCGGCCGGGTCGTGTCCCGGACGCCGGGCGAGCACTGGGAGGTCGTCCGGGTCGCGCTGCCGCCGGAGCTGGCCCGCTACGTCGTCGAGAAGGGCTCGATCACGATCGACGGTGTCTCCCTGACCGTCAGCGCGCTCAGCGCGGCCGACGACCCGGACCCGTGGCTCGAGGTCAGCCTCATCCCCACCACCCTGCGCGAGACCACGCTGGGCGGCCGCGCCCCGGGGGACCCGGTCAACCTGGAGGTCGACGTGATCGCCAAGTACGTGGAACGCCTGCTGGGAGCACGCCGATGAGTGCCGCCGTCCGCCTGGACTCCGTCGAGAGCGCGATCGCGGCCGTCAAGGACGGCCGGCCCGTCGTCGTCATCGACGACGAGGACCGCGAGAACGAGGGCGACCTGATCTTCGCCTCCGAGCTGGCCACGCCCGAGCTGGTGGCCTTCATGGTCCGCTACACCTCGGGCTACATCTGCGTCTCGGTGACCGAGGCCGACGCCGACCGGCTCGACCTGCCGCCGATGTTCCGGGTCAACCAGGACCGCCGCGGCACCGCCTACACCGTCACCGTCGACGCCCGCGAGGGTGTGACCACCGGCATCTCCGCGCACGACCGCGCGCACACCATCCGGCTGCTCGCCGGTGCCGGGACGACCAGCGCCGACCTCGCCCGGCCCGGCCACATCGTGCCGCTGCGGGCCAAGGACGGCGGCGTGCTGCGCCGCCCCGGGCACACCGAGGCCGCCGTGGACCTCGCCGTCCTGGCCGGGCTGCGCCCGTCGGGCACGCTGTGCGAGCTGGTCAGCGAGAAGGACCCGACCGGGATGGCCCGCGGCGAGGAGCTGCGGGTCTTCGCCGACGAGCACGACCTGTGCCTGATCTCGATCGCCGACCTGATCGCCTACCGCAAGCGCTTCGACAAGCTGGTCGAGCGGGTCGCCGAGGCCACCGTGCCGCTGGCGCCGGGCACCTTCACCGCCGTCGGCTACCGCAGCTCCTACGACGAGCGCGAGCACGTCGCCTTCGTCTACGGCGACGTCGGTGACGGCGAGGACGTCCTGGTGCGGGTGCACTCCGAGTGCCTCACCGGCGACGTCTTCGGCTCGCTGCGCTGCGACTGCGGCCCCCAGCTGCAGGCCGCGCTGGCCGCCGTCGCCCGCGAGGGCCGCGGCATCGTGCTCTACATCCGCGGGCACGAGGGCCGGGGGATCGGCCTGCTGCACAAGCTGCAGGCCTACCAGCTGCAGGACGCCGGCATCGACACCGTCGACGCCAACCTCGACCTGGGCCTGCCCGCCGACGCCCGCGACTACGGCACCGGCGCGCAGATCCTCGTCGACCTCGGCGTGCACACCATGCGGCTGCTGACCAACAACCCGGCCAAGCGCGCGGGGCTGGAGGGCTACGGGCTCAAGGTCACCGGCCGGGTGCCGCTGCCCAGCCACGTCACCGTGGAGAACCTGGCCTACCTGCGCACCAAGCGCGACCGCATGGGCCACCTGCTCGACATCATCGAGCCCGAGACCGAGTCCGGACCGGCCGACGTCCCGGCCGGGGTCGCGACCGTGCCGGGCACCGACGTCCCCCTCGGACAGCGGGAGCAGCAGCTGTGAGCGGGAGGGGAGCGCCGGAGGTGCGCCCGGTCGACGCAGCCGGGGTGTCGCTGGGCATCGTGGCCACCACCTGGCACGCCGAGATCACCGAGAGCCTGCTGACCCGCGCCGTCCAGGCCGCCCGCGCCAGCGGTGTCCCCGAGCCGACCGTCGTCCGCGCGCCGGGCGCGGTGGAGCTGCCCGTGGTGGCGCAGGCGCTGGCCGAGCGGCACGACGCCGTCGTCGCCCTCGGCGTGGTCATCCGCGGGGGGACGCCGCACTTCGAGTACGTGTGCGACGCCGTCACCGCCGGCCTGACCCGGGTCGCCCTCGACGCCGGCCGGCCCGTGGGTAACGGCGTGCTCACCTGCGACACCGAGGAGCAGGCGCGCGACCGGGCCGGCCTGCCCGGCTCGGCCGAGGACAAGGGCTGGGAGGCCACGGTGGCCGCGCTGGCCACCGCCCTCACCCTGCGCGGCCTGCGCGTGCCGCCGCAGGCCACCGGCTTCCAGGCCACCCCCGTCGCCGGGCAGGGGCACGCGTGAAGACCTTCGACGAGCTGTTCGCCGAGCTCTCGGGCAAGGTCGCCGCGGGCGACCCCGCCTCGGGCACCGTGACCGCCGTCCGCGACGGCGTGCACGCGGCCGGCAAGAAGGTGGTCGAGGAGGCCGCGGAGTCCTGGATGGCCGCCGAGCACGAGGGCGCCGACCGGACGGCGGAGGAGATCAGCCAGCTGCTCTACCGGGTCCAGGTCCTCATGCTCGCCCGCGGGCTGACGCTCGACGACGTCTACACCCACCTCTGAAGAAGGACCCTCCTGCCCGCACCGCCCGCACGCCCGCGGCGGGACCCTGCAGGAGGGCCGACCGCCCGTCACCGACCTGAGGAGCCCTCCCGTGCTGCGTGTCGCCGTCCCCAACAAGGGCGCCCTGAGCGAGCCCGCGGCCGAGATGCTCGACGAGAGCGGCTACCGCCAGCGGCGCAGCACCAAGGACCTCGCCGTCTACGACCCCGACAACGACACCGAGTTCTTCTACCTGCGTCCGCGTGACATCGCCGTGTACGTCGCCGCCGGCACGCTCGACGTCGGCATCACCGGCCGGGACATGCTGCTGGAGACCGCCCCGGCCGACGGCGAGGGCCACTCGGCGGTGGAGGTCATGCCACTGGGCTTCGGCCGGTCCTCGTTCCGCTTCGCCAGCCCCGTGGAGTCGGGCATCGACGCGGTCGAGCAGCTGGCCGGCAAGCGGATCGCCACGGCCTACCCGGTGCTGCTGCAGCGCTTCCTCGACGAGTCGGGCATCAAGGCCGGGGTGGTCAAGCTCGACGGCGCGGTGGAGACCGCCTGCCGGCTGGGCGTGGCCGACGCCGTGTGCGACGTCGTCGAGACCGGGACGACGCTGCGCGCGGCGGGCCTGCGGATCATCGGCGAGCCGGTGCTGCGCAGCGAGGCGGTGCTCGTCCGCCGCGAGGGCGCCGAGGAGGTCCCCGCCGTCGCACAGCTGCGCCGGCGGCTGCGCGGGGTGCTGGTCGCCCGGCAGTACGTGATGCTCGACTACGACTGCCCCAACGAGCTGTTGGAGAAGGCCACCGCGCTGACGCCCGGGCTGGAGGGCCCCACGGTCAGCCCGCTGCAGACCGAGAACTGGTCGGCGGTGCGGGCGATGGTCCGGCAGAGCGACACCAACCGGGTCATGGACGAGCTCTGGGAGCTCGGCGCCCGCGCCATCCTGGTGACCAGCATCCACGCCTGCCGGATCTAGAAGGACCCCCGTGCCCCCCGCCACTCGCAGGCTCGCGGCGGGACCCTGCACGGGGGCCGCCGTGCCCCCCGCCACTCGCAGGCTCGCGGCGGGACCCTGCACGGGGGCCGCCGTGCCCCCCGCCACTCGCAGGCTCGCGGCGGGACCCTGCACGGGGGCCGCCGTGCTGCCCGCTCGCAGGCTCGCGGTGAGCCTCCGGACGGGGCCGCTGCTGCTGCTCGCCGCGCTGACGCTCCTGTGCGCGGCCTGTGCCGAGCGGGGCGGCGGCGGGGCACCCGGCACCACCGGCCCGGGGACGGTGAGCGGTGACGAGCTGGTCGTCGAGGTCGACCGTGGCGACGGCAGCCCGCTCGAGCGGTACACGCTGACCTGTGGCGAGGTCCCCGGTGGCGACCACCCCGACCCACGGGCCGCCTGCGCGCACCTGGCCGCGATGGACGACCCGTTCGCACCGCTGGCCGTCGGTCGCCTCTGCACCGAGCAGTACGGCGGCCCGCAGACCGCCCGCGTGACCGGGACCTGGCGGGGGGCCGGCGTCGACCTCGCGCTCTCGCGCACCGACGGCTGCCGGATCAGCCAGTGGGACTCCCTCGGCCCGCTGCTCCCCGGGCCCGTCGGGTGAGGTGCGCCGGTGGCGTGCTCCGAGGCCGGAGTGCACCACCGGCGCACCTCGCTCGGGAGGAGTCGACGCGCGCAGACGACAGCGGCCCCTCCCCGGGTGGGGAGGGGCCGCTGCGGCGTGGGACCCGGTCAGCGCACCCGCGTGGTGCGGTCGACCAGGTCGATCGCGGTGCACAGGCCGAGCGCCATGGCCCGCCCGCTGGTGGACCCGGTGGCCAGCAGGCCGGCGATCGCCGGGCCCAGGGGGCGCTCGCCGACCAGGCCGTGCAGCACCGCTGCGTACTCGCCGCTGACCCGGCCGGCCGCGGCGTGCCGCAGCAGTGCCCGCGACAGCTCGGTGGTGCGACCGACGGCCAGCGCGTAGACGCCCGCGGCGAACCGCTCGGCGGACGGGTGCCCCAGTAGCACGAGCCCGGCCATGGTGCCGGCCATCACGTCGTCGCCGGCCGGGGTCAGGCCGGGGCCGAGGCCCACGAGGCGCGCCGCGGTGCGCAGTGCCGCGTCGAGGTCGGCCCGGCGGACGGCGCCGCGCAGCGCGGCCAGCGGACCCCCCGGCCCGGCGGGCAGGCCGGGCAGGGTGAACGCGCTGTGCGGGACGCCCTCGCCGTAGAGCGTGGTGCGCAGCTGCCGCACGCCTTCCGGCAGCAGCGCCGGACGCGGGCTGGGCAGCCGCGGCCGCGGGTCCCACCACGCCGCCGCACGCACGACCAGGTCGCCGACGACGATGCGGCCGCCGCCGACCTCGGCAGGCGCACCGCTCGGCAGGTTCACCAGCGGGCGGCCGTTGCTCGGGCGGAAGAGCACGCAGCCCAGGGGCAGCCGCGCGGCGTCGCTGGCGAGCACGCCGACGACGTCGCTCCCGCGGTCGGTGGACACCTGCAGGTAGACGGCGGCCGGTGCGCTCATGAGCACGCGCGCGGGGCGCACGGGTCCGCGGAGCAGGTCGGCGACGCCCGTGCTGGCCGAGGCCGGGACGGCCGACGCCGCGCGCACCGGTGCCGCCGTGCGCAGCGCCTCCTGGGCCGAGGCGCGGGGCAGGGGGATCGTGGGGACGCCGGCGCGGGCGGCACGCCCGCGGACGGCGGCCTCGGGGTCGGGGGTCGTGTGGTCGATGGTGCGCATGGCAGGCCCTTCACCGTCGCTCGGCGGGGCGACCCTCCACTCGGGGCTCCCGCCCGGGCCGGCCCTCCCGCCGGTGGCAGTCACGGCGCCGTGTACGGCGACCGCCTACCATCCGACGGACGGAACGAACCGGGTCTCGAAGCTAAGCGGCGCGTCGCACGTCCTCGTATGGCGAATGTGGCCAAGAATGAGGGTGGCCGTCCAGGCACACCTGCCAGGTTCCTGCAACTCGAGAAGGACGATGGCCGACGAGGAGGGCGAGTCGTGACTCAGGGTGAGGTCTCAATGACCTCAGGGCCGTACCCCACCGCACCTCTGCCGTTCCAGCGGGGGTGGCACGGCACCGGCGCGGCACGGACCGCCGCGGCCCGCGACGAGCGGTCCGGATGGCGGGACCGGGTCGGTCTCCGGGTCGACGAGGCCCTGCGCCTGCCCCGCCTCGCGGGTGCCGAGGTGGTGGCCGGCCGGGCCGGCCAGGAGCGGATCGTCCGCCACATGGTCGTCGACGACCCGTCGGCGCCGCTGGCCGCTGCCGCCCCCGACGTCCTCGTCGTCCTGGGTGCCCGGCTGCCGCCGGCCGACCCGGCCGACTGCCGGGCGCTGGTCGAGCGACTCGACCAGCTCGGCACCGCCGCGCTGGCCTACCGCCGCACCGAGGGGCCGCCGCCGGTCCCGGCCGAGGTGCTGGCCGAGGCCGACCGGCGCGGCCTGCCGGTGGTCGCCCTGCCCCCCACCATCCGGCTGGACGAGGCGGTCTCGGAGGTGCTCGGCGCGGTCGTGCGCAAGCAGGGCGAGGCGCTCGTGCTCTCGGCCCGCATGCACGACCAGTTCATCGACGTCGCGCTGTCCGGCGGCGGGCTGGCCGAGGTGACCGATCAGCTGGCCACCTTCCTCGAGGGCGCCGCGGTGCTGGGCCTGGGTCCCGACCGCGAGATCGTCACCACTGCCGGCCCGCCGGACGACGTCGCCGAGATCAGTGACTGGCTGTGGCTGCTCGACGCCGAGGCCGAGGACGAGCTGGCCCTCATGGCGCCCTCCCGCCGGGTCTCGGGCGTGCGCGCCGACCAGACCGTCGTCACCCCGGCCGACGTGCTCGCCGACGCCGACCTGTCGCCGGCCGACGGGATCCTGCTCGTCCCCGGCCACCACGAGCTGCCCGGCGGCGTCGGGGAGTACGCCGTCGCGCCGATCATGGCCGGTGACCAGCGGCACGGCTGGCTGGTCGCCGTCCACCGGACCGGGCAGATGGTGGTCGGCGCCGGCGGTGTCCTCGAGCGGGCCGCGGTCATCTCGGCGCTGTCGGTCATCCGCCAGCAGGCCGTGCACTCGGTGGAGCTGCGCTTCCAGGGCGACCTGGTGCGCCGGCTGGTCGCCGGGTCGCTGCGGCACACCGAGCGGGCGCTGGCACAGACCCGGTCCTTCGGCTGGCGGCTCGACGGCCCGGTCGTCGTCCTGGTGACCGCGACCGAGACCGCCGCCGACCCGCAGGCCGACCCCACCCGCGCCCTCGACGTCCTGGACCGGCTGGCCGACGGCTGGCGGGCGGCGCTGGAGTCGGAGGTCGCCGGTGCCGCGGTGGCGGGGCTGTCCACCGAGATCGTCACGGTGCTCCCGCTCGACGAGCGGTCGCCGGAGGAGATCACCGCCCTGGTGACCGCGGTCACCTCGCGGGTGAACGCGCGGGTGCGCCGGGTGGGTCGCGTGCTGGCCACCGGCATCGGACGCCCGGCGCTGTCGCTCTCGGCGCTGGGGGAGGCCCACCAGCAGGCGCAGCGGGCGCTCGGCGTGGGCCAGGAGATCCACGGGACGGCCGCGGTCACCCACTTCGACCAGCTCGGCGTCTTCCGGCTGCTCTCGCTCATCCCCGACAGCACGGAGCTGCGCACCTACGTCGACGAGGTGCTCGGCACGCTGGCCGACGCCTCCGACCCCGACTCCGCCGACCTGCGCGAGACGCTGCGGGTGCTGCTGGAGACCAACCTCAACGTGGCCGAGTCGGCCCGCCGACTGCACTTCCACTACAACACGATGCGCTACCGCATCGGCAAGCTCGAGCGGCTGCTCGGGCCGTTCACCACCGACCCCACGCTGCGGCTGAACCTCCTGCTGGCGCTGCACGCGGCGCGGATGCGCGGGCTGGACCAGCCGCACCGGCCGCCGGTCGACTCCGGCCTGCTGCCGCCCGACGACGGCTTCGACGCGCTCATCTGACCGGTGCCGGCGCGACCAGTTCCGCGCTGACCTCCCACAGCTCGCGGGCTCGGTCGGGGTCGGTGCTCTCCGGCGACGACGGCGCCTCCGCGTCGCGCTCGACGTAGCGCCCGCTGCGGCCGGCCGGGCCGGTGACCAGTGCCGCGAGCTGGGCGGCGGCCTGCTCGGGGGTCTGGGCGAACGGCAGCCGGGCGAGCAGTGGCGCGAGCGCCGAGTAGAGGGCGCGCGCCGGCGCCGGGTAGGACCGGGCCAGCCCGGTGACCGGCATGAGCCCCGGGTCGTAGACGACGACGGACAGCTGCGGGCAGCGGCCGGCCAGCTCCCGGCCGAAGTAGACGTTGGCCAGCTTGGACGTGGCGTAGGCCCGCTGTCCCGACTCCGCGCGCGGCCGTGCCAGCTCCCGCGGGTCGGCCCAGCGCGGGCCCGGGAACGGGCCGGACTTCCGGGAGGTGCCGAAGTGGGTGCCGCTGCTGACCACCACGACCCGGGCACCGGGTGCCAGGTGCGGCAGCAGCTCCTGGGTGAGCAGGAAGTGCCCGAGGTGGTTGACCGCGAAGGTCAGCTCGTGGCCGTCGGCCGAGGCGCGGTCGGCCCGGATCTGCTGGACGCCGGCCACGAGCAGCAGCGCGTCGAGCGGCCCGCGTTCCGCAGCGGAGGCCGCGGCGGCCCGCACGGAGGCGAGGTCGGCCAGGTCCAGCGGCAGGACGCCGGTGTGCGGGCCGAGCTCCGTGGCGACCCGTCGGCCCGCGTCGGGGTCACGGGCGCCGAGGAGCACCCGCCAACCCGGCGTGGCCGCCAGCAGGCCGGCGGTGGCCCGGCCCAGTCCCGAGGTGGCGCCGGTGACCAGTGCCGTCCGCTGCTCGTCCATGGTGTCTCCTGCACACTCGACGGAGGGATCCGGGACGTCGTCCCGATGTGAGACTCTGTTTCACAACGGTACGACGTGTCAAGGAGGCACCGTGGACGAGACCGCCGCACAGCGCCGCCGCCGACGGACGCGCGCCGAGGTCACGCGCCGGGCGGTGGAGCTCTTCGCCGCCCAGGGCTACGCCGGCACGAGCACCGAGCAGGTCGCCGCGGTGGCCGATCTCTCGCGCAGTACCCTGTTCCGCCTCTTCGCCGACAAGGAGGACCTGCTCTTCGGCCTCGAGGACGACCTGCTGGCCGGTGCCGCCGCCGCGGTCGCCGAGGCACCGGCCGGGCAGCCGCCGTGGCCGGCGCTGCGCACGGCCGTCGTCCGCACCGCCGAGCGGGTCGCCCCCCTGCGGGACCTGCTGCTCACCCGGGAGCAGGTGGTCGCCACCGTGCCGGCGCTGCGCCTGCGTGCGGCGGCCAAGCTGCGGCGCTGGGAGGCCGCGCTCGCCGACGGCCTCGCCACCGGACGCGGCGTCCCCGCGGCCGACGCGCTGCTGATGGCCAAGCTGGTCGTCGCCTGCTTCGAGGTCGCCCAGCAGGACTGGCTGGACGGCGACGCCGACGACCTGCCGGCCCTGCTGACCGCGGCGCTGGACCGTCTCCCGGCCCTCCTCGGACCGTGATCCCCGTCGGGCGGCCCCTTGCAGGGGCCCGCCGCGAGCCCGCGAGTGGCGGGGGGCAGGGGTCCTCCCGCTGCGACCGTCCGGCCCGGCGGGCACGATCGTCGGGTGACCGCACCGGTGGAGGAGCTCGTCGGCCGGATGCAGGAGCTGCTGGCGGCGCTGGAGGCGGCCGACGACCCGGGGCGCTTCTTCCTCGGCACCTACCTGCGCACCACCCGGGCGGTCGACGCCGCCATCGACGGCGGGCTGTTCGAGGACCCGGAGTGGGTGACCACCTGGGACGTCGACTTCGCCGGGCTCTACCTCGACGCACTGGAGGCGCACCGGCGCGACCCGGACGCCCCGCCGGCGCCCTGGCGCGAGGCCTTCGGCACCGACCCGGCCACCCGGCCGGAGGGCCACGTGCTGCTCGGGATGAACGCGCACATCAACTTCGACCTGCCGCAGTCGCTGGTGCGGGTGATCGCGCCGGCCGACTTCGCCGACCCGGCGGTACTGGAGCGCCGCCGTCGCGACCACGAGCGGATCGACGCCGTCCTGGCCGGCCGGGTCGCCGAGGAGGACGTCGCCCTGCAGGCGGCCGGGAGCCGGCGGACGCCGGTCGACCGGCTCCTGGCCGGGGCCAACCGGACGGCGGCGAAGGTGCTGCTGCGCGAGTCCCGGCGCAAGGTGTGGGCCAACACGATGGTGCTGCACGAGGCGCGGCTCGCCGGGCCCGACGCGTACGCCCGGCGGGTCGCCCAGCTCGAGGTGGTCAGCGCGGCGCGGGTCCACGACCTGCGCCGTCCCGGGCCGGTGCTGCTGCGGCTGGCCGTCCGCGGCTTCGGCGTCGAGCTGCCGCGGGGAGGCGGCGACGATCAGGGGACCTGATCGTCGCGGGGCCACCTCGCGTCGACGGTCCCGCCCTGCCGGGTGCCCGGGTCGGGCGCAGGCTGTCCGGGGTGCCGCACCGTGCCGCACCGGGAGGAGGACCGCATGACCGACGCCGGCCGACCACTGTCCGGGAAGGTCGCCCTGGTCACCGGGGCGTCGTCGGGGATCGGCGAGGCGACCGCCGCCGCGCTCGTGGAGGCCGGCGCCGCCGTCGCGATCGGTGCCCGCCGCGCCGACCGCCTGTCCGCGCTGGCCGGGGAGCTCGACGGCGAGGGCGCCCGCGTCCTGACCCTCGACCTCGACGTCACCGACGAGCAGTCCTGCCGGGACGCCGTGGCCCGGACACGGGACGAGCTCGGCGGCCTCGACGTCCTGGTGAACAACGCCGGCGTCATGCTGCTGGGGACCATCGTCGGCGCCGACCCCGAGGACTGGCGCCGGATGATGGCGACCAACGTCCTCGGCCTCATGTACATGACGCACGCCGCGATCGACGGCATGGTGGAGCAGGGCTCGGGCGACGTCGTGAACATCTCCAGCGTCGCCGGGCGGCAGGCGCGCAAGGGCGCCGGTGTCTACAACGCGTCGAAGTGGGCGGTGAACGCCTTCAGCGAGTCACTGCGCCAGGAGGTGACGACGAAGGGCGTGCGGATCTCCCTCGTCGAGCCCGGCGCCGTGGCGACCGAGCTCACCGACCACATCACCCAGCCCGACGCCAAGGCCGCGTCCCAGCGGATGTACACCGACATGACGCCGCTGCAGGCCCAGGACGTCGCCCGCGCGATCGTCTACGTGGTCAGCCAGCCCCGGCACGTCGCGGTCAACGAGGTGCTCGTCCGCCCCACCGACCAGGAGCGCTGAGCCCCCGGGTGACGTGAGGGAACGCCCCACCCCTCACGGGCCCGCCGAGCGTGCGGGGCGTGGGGCGAGAGGTCGTCCTCCCTCAGTCGCTGAAGACCTCGATGGAGGCGCCCATCTCGACCAGGCGCTCGTAGAGGTGCTCGTAGCCACGGGCGATGATGTCGACGTTGCGCAGCACCGACGTGCCGCGCGCGGCCAGCATCGCCAGCAGGATGCACACGGCCGGCCGCAGCGCCGGCGGGCAGACCACCTCGGCGCTGCGCCAGCGGGTCGGGCCGGTGACCAGCACCCGGTGCGGGTCCATGAGCCGGACGTCGGCGCCCAGGCGGGTCAGGTCCGACAGGTGGATCGCGCGGTTGTCGTAGACCCAGTCGTGGATCAGCGTCGAGCCGGTGGCCGAGGCGGCGATGACCGCGAAGAACGGCAGGTGGTCGATGTTGAGGCCCGGGAACGGCATCGGGTGGATCTTGTCGATCGGGGCCTTGAGCTGCGACGGCGAGATGGTGACGTCGGCCAGCCGGGTGTGCCCGTTGTCGGCGCGGTACTCCGGCGAGAGCGTGTAGCGCAGCCCCATCTCGGCCAGCACCGCCAGCTCGATCTCCAGGAACTCGATCGGGGCGCGGCGGACGGTCAGCTCGGACCCGGTGACGATCCCGGCGGTGAGCAGGCTCATCGCCTCCACCGGGTCCTCGCTGATCGTGTAGTCGACGTCGGCGTCCAGGACGGCCCGGCCGTGCACGGTCAGCGTCGTCGTCCCGAGGCCCTCGACGCCGACGCCGAGCAGCTGCAGGTACAGGCAGAGGTCCTGGACCATGTAGTTGGAACTGGCGTTGCGGATGACCGTGGTGCCCTCGGTGCGGGCGGCGGCCAGCAGCGCGTTCTCGGTGACGGTGTCCCCGCGCTCGGTGAGCACGATGGTCCGCCGCGCGGTGGTCGTGGGGGCGACGCTGGCGTGGTACTCGCCGGCGTGCGCCTCGATCGCCAGGCCGAAGGGGCGCAGCGCGATCATGTGCGGCTCGACGGTGCGGGTGCCCAGGTCGCAGCCGCCGGCGTAGGGGAGCCGGAAGGTGCGGGCCCGGTGCAGCAGCGGGCCGAGGAACATGATGATGCTGCGGGTCCGGCGGGCGGCGTCGGCGTCGATGCCGGCCAGGTCCAGCTCGTCGGGGACCTGCAGGGTCAGGTCGCGGCCGGCCTCGTCCCAGGTGGCCGCGACGCCGATCGAGCGGAGCACGTCGAGGATCCGGTCGACCTCCACGATGCGGGCCACGTTGCGCAGCGTCGTCCGGCCGCGGTTGAGCAGCGAGGCACACAGCAGCGCGACGGCGGCGTTCTTCGACGACTTCACCGTGACGCTGCCCCGCAGCGGCGTGCCGCCGGTGACCCGCAGGTGGGTCGGCCCGGCGGGGCCGACGCTGATCAGCTCGCTGTCGAGGGCGTCGGAGAGCCGGCCGAGGAGCTCGAGGGTCAGGTTCTGCCCGCCCTGCTCGATGCGGGCGACGGCGCTCTGGCTGGTGCCCAGCCGCTCGGCCAGTTGCTGCTGGGTGAGCCCCCGGTGCCGCCGGGCGTCGCGGATCAGCAGGCCGATCCGGTGGGTCGCGCCGGCCGCGAGGGAGGACGTCGCAGGAGGGGTCGGGTCGGTCGCCGTCACAGGGGGCCACGCTATCTCGCAGGTGAGATACCGGTGCAGGGGCGCGCCGGTGGAACGAGGGGGACCGGTCCGGCCACACTGCACGGCGTGGACGTTCTGGTCACCGGAGGCACTGGTCAGCTGGGCCGCGCGCTCGTCCCCGTGTTGCAGGCCGCGGGGCACCAGGTGCGG
Source organism: Geodermatophilus maliterrae (assembly GCF_041018925.1). NCBI lineage: Bacteria > Bacillati > Actinomycetota > Actinomycetes > Geodermatophilales > Geodermatophilaceae > Geodermatophilus > Geodermatophilus maliterrae. Next base: position 14,954 of record NZ_JBFNXQ010000047.1, on the reverse strand, counting down.
CAGATGTCGCGCCGCGGGACGGGGCCGGGCGGGGTCCGCGGCGACCTCGCCACCGGCCGCGACCTCGCCGAGGCGGCAGGCGGCGCGGAGCTGGTCGTGCACGCCGCCAGCGACCCGCGCGGTGACCCCTGGCAGGTCGACGTCGCCGGTACCCGCCGGCTCGTGCAGGCGCTCGACCGCGCCCGCCTGCAGCACCTGGTGTACGTCTCGATCGTCGGCGTCGACCGGGTTCCCTACGGCTACTACCGGGCGAAGTTCGCCGCCGAGCAGGTGCTCCTGGCCTCCGGGCTGCCGGTGACGCTGGCCCGGATCACCCAGTTCCACACCTTCGTCGACGAGATGCTCGCCACCGCCCGCCGCGGGCCGGTGCTGCCGGTGCCGATGAGCTGGCAGGCCGCGCCGGTCGACGTCGCCGAGGCGGCCGACTTCCTGGCCGAGGTGGCCGGGCGGCCGGCCACCGGCGACGTCGTCGAGTTCGGCGGGCCGGAGGTGCTGACGGCGGCCGACCTGGCCCGGGCGTGGGCGGCCGCCCGCGAGCCGGGCGTGCACGTGGTGGCCACGCCGCTGCCCGGCCGGCTCAGCGCGGCCTTCCGCGAGGGCGGCGTGCTGCCCGGGCCGCGCGCCGAGCGGGGACGGCGCACCTACGCCGAGCACCTGCGCGCCTGAACGCGGCGTCCCTGCCGTTCTCCGCACCCGGGCTGCCACGTCCGGGAACCGCCAGCCCGCCGTCGTCCCCGGCACCTAGGGTCCGGACGTGCCCCGAACCCCTGCCGCGCCGGTGCTGGCCGCCGTCGTCGTCACCGTCCTGGCATGGGCCTCGGCGTTCGTCGGCATCCGCGCGGTCGGCGACGACCTCTCGCCCGGGGCGCTGGCGCTGGGCCGGCTCCTGGTCGGGACGGCGGTGCTCGCCCTGCTGTCGCTGCGACGCGGCTGGGTGGCCCCGACCCGGCGCGAGTGGGGGCTGCTCGTCGTCTGCGGGGTGGGCTGGTTCGGCGTGTACAACGTCGCCCTCAACGCCGCCGAGCAGCACCTCGACGCCGGGACGACGGCGATGCTGGTCAACACCGGGCCGATCCTCATCGCCGTCCTCGCCGGGGTGTGGCTGGGCGAGGGCTTCCCGCGCCGGCTGGTGGCCGGCCTCGTCGTCGCCTTCGCCGGGGTGCTGCTGATCGGTCTGGCCGGACGCGACGGCGGGGCGGACCTGGCCGGCGTGGTGCTGTGCCTGGTCGCGGCGGTCACCTACGCGGTCGGCGTGGTGGCGCAGAAGCCGGTGCTGCGCCGGCTGCCGCCACTGCAGGTCACGTTCGCCGCCTGTGCGATCGGCGCGGTCTGCTGCCTGCCGTGGGCCGGCGTCCTGGCGGGGGAGGCGGCCGCGGCGCCGGCGTCGTCGGTGCTCGGGATGGTCTACCTGGGCGTCGTGCCGACGGCGCTCGCGTTCAGCACGTGGGCCTACGCGCTGGCGCGGACCCCGGCCGGCCGGCTCGGCGTCACCACCTACCTGGTGCCGCCGCTGGTGGTGCTGCTGTCCTGGCTGCTGCTCGACGAGGTGCCGCCCGCGCTCGCCGTCGCCGGTGGCGCCGTGTGCCTGGCCGGGGTGGCGCTGGCGCGCAGCCGCGGGCGGGTGCGGCCGCCGGCGCCCGGAACGGCCCTGCGGCCCCGTCCCGGGTCCCGCCCTGAGCCTGCGAAGGGTGGGTAGGACGGGGTCCTTCACAAGTAGGCGCGGGGGTCGACCGCCGGTGGCAGCTCGCCGGGCACGATCCGCCGCCCGCTCACCGACGTGGGGATGACCCGCAGCCAGCGCCCGTGCTCGCCCGGTGCCCACGGCTGCACACCGGTCGCCTCGGTGCGGGCGACCAGCTCGGCGCGGTGACCCGGGCCGACCTCCTCGGCGACGCCGCGGACGAGGACGCTCCAGCCGCTGCGGGTGCGCGGGTCGATGTCGTCGACCTCGAAGGTGACGTTGGCGTGGTCGGCGGCGGCCAGCTTGGTGCCCGGTGCGGTGCGGATGACGATCGTCGTGCCGTCCATCGCGTAGTTGACCGGGAAGACCAGCGGGTGGTGCTCGGCGTTGACCGCGAGCCGGCCGATCTCCTGGGTGGCCAGGAGCCGGTGGCACTCGTCAGCGGGGAGCTCCTGCAGCGTGGGTCCGGTCTCCTCGGCGGTCATGGCCCCATCGTGGCCGGGGCGGGGACCGGCCGCGACCGGTTCCGGGACCGTGCTACTGCCCGCGGCGCCGGCGCGGGTCGGCCCAGGGGTCCTCGGGGTCCAGGTCGTCGTCGGCACGGTCGTCGTCGGCACGATCGTCGGCACGGTCGTCGGCGGCCCGGTCGTCGTCGGCGGCGGTGCGGGTCCCGGCCCGGGCGGTGGGGCGCTCCGGCGTCGCCGCGGACCGGCGGGCGGCGGCCTCGAGGGCGTCGTCGCGATCGGCGGCGGCGCGGGCCCGCGCGTCGCGCTCCTCGATCCGCTGCCGCGCCTTCAGCTCCCGGCGGGAGGGTCGGCCGGTGTCGGGTGCCTCGCGGGTGCGGGTGAGCCGCCACAGCGTCGGCCCGGTCAGCGCGAGCCCGATCGGCAGCACGTAGGCCGAGGCCCGCTCCGTGCCGCCCTCACCGAGGAACTCGACCACCCCGGCGCCGTAGAACACCGTCATCGCCGTCCCGAACAGGCCGAGCAGCGCCAGCGTGGTGCCGAGCGCCTCCGACCACGGCCGGACCGCGTAGGCCAGCGCGATCAGCGCCGACCCGCTGCCGACGAGGTACAGGGCGGCGCCGGCCGTGTGCAGCGACGGAGAGGTCAGCCGCGGGAAGACGCCCACCAGCAGCACCCCGAGCGCCGCCGTCCCCAGCAGCGCCACCGCCGGGCGCGCCGCCCTGCCGCGGAGGGCGGGCAGCAGCGCCACCGCGCCGGCGCCGATGAGACCGGCCTGCACGACGAAGGAGGCGTTCATGAGGGCCGAGCCGGGCCAGGTGGCGTCGCCGAGTGCGCTGATGACGTCGGCCGAGCGGGAGTAGGGCAGGCCGGCGCGCAGCTGGACGATCGTCTCGACGACGAAGAACTGCAGCGTCAGCAGCCAGGCGAGGGCACCCCCGGCGATCCGTCTCATCGGCACACGGCCCATGGTCCCAGCCCGCCCCGTGGTCCCCGGGGTGGTGCCTTCGTGGCACTACCAGCGCTCGGGGAGATGGGCGAGGACGGCGGCGTACTGGGCGGGCGTCAGGTACGAGGGGTTGCTCCCCGCCGGCATCCGGAGCACCTCGGCGTCGCGGGCGAGCGGGTCGGCCAGCAGGTCGGCCCGAGGGACGGGTGCGGACAGCAGGGTCACCCGGACGTGCACCGACGGCCTGCCGTCGTCCTCGGTGACGTCCCCGGCCACCACGCCGGTGGCGTGCACACCCGGGCGGTCGCGGCCGGAGAGCCACAGCAGGACCGGCTGGCCGGGTGCCATCAGCTCCAGCCGGTAGGAGCGGCGCAGGCAGCGGGAGAACGCGTGCTCCTCGCCGGCGCGCCAGCCGGGGACGACGGCCGACGGCGGGCGGGCGGTCTTCACCACCCAGCAGGCGACGTCGGCGGGCAGCAGGCGGGTCACCGGCCCATCCCAGCAGGCAGGCACGATGGGGCCGTGCGCCGCCTCCCCGTCCCGCCCGGGCCGCGGCGCTGAGCGGGGGAGGACCCGGGCCGCCGCGCGGACACCGTGCCGGGGAGCCGGGGCTGCGCCGCGCGTCGGTGGCGGTGTTCCTCGCCGGGCTCGCCGTCTTCGCCGTCCTCTACGCCCCGCAGGCCCTGCTGCCCGAGCTGACCCGCGCCTTCGGCGTCTCGCCGGCCGCCGCGACGCTCTCGGTCTCGGCGGCGACGGCGGGGCTGGCGGTCGGCCTGCTCGTGCTCGGCCCGCTGTCGGACCGGATCGGCCGCACCCCCGTCCTGCGCACCGCGCTCGTCACGGCCACCGGGCTGGCCGTGCTGCTGGCGCTCGTGCCGGCGTGGGAGCCGCTGCTGGTGCTGCGCGGCCTGCAGGGCTTCGCGCTGGCCGGGCTGCCCGCCGTCGGGGTGGCCTACCTGCGGGAGGAGCTCGATCCCTCGGTGAGCTCCCGGGCGATCGGGCTGTTCGTCGGCGGCACCGCGATCGGCGGCCTGAGCGGCCGGGTGGTGGCCGGGGCGCTGACCGACCTCGGCGGCTGGCGGACGGCGCTGGGCGCCATCGCGGTCCTGGCGGTGGCCTGCACCGCCGCCGTCTGGGTGCTGCTGCCGGCCTCCCGCCGCTTCGTGCCCGTGCCGCGCGGGACGCCGGTGCTGCAGCAGCTCGCCCGCGGGTTCGGCGACCCGGTGCTGCTCGGGCTCTACGGCCTGGCCGCGCTGCTCATGGGCGGCAACGTCGCGGTCTACAACGCCGGCACGTTCCGGCTGGAGGCCGAGCCGTACGGGCTCTCGCCGACGCTGGCCGGGCTGGTGTTCCTCACCTACCTGCTGGGCTCGGTGAGCTCCCCGGTGGCCGGGGGGCTGGCCGAGCGGGCCGGCCGGCGGGTCGTCGTCCCCGTCGCGATCCTGCTGACCGGTGCCGGCCTGCTGCTCACGCTGGCCGCGCCGCTGGCGCTGTTCGTCCTCGGGCTGGCGGTGCTGACCGTCGGCTTCTTCGCCGCGCACGGCGTGGCCAGCGGCTGGGTGGCCGCCCGCGCGGCGCTGGGGGAGCGGGCGGTCGGGCAGGCCGCCTCGCTGTACTCGTTCTGGTACTACGTGGGGTCCTCGGTGGGCGGCACCCTGGCCGGCCGGGCCTGGGCGAGTGCCGGGTGGCCCGGGGCGGTCGCCGTCGCCGGGACCGGGGTGGGCGGGGCGCTCGTGCTGGCCCTGCTGCTCGGCCGCAGCCGGAGCCTGCGGGACCGCTGACGGCAGGGGTGACCGCGACCCCTGGACGCGCACGCGGGCGGGTACCGGACGTCGCCGGTGCCCGCCCGCGTGGTCGCCGGTGGACGGCCCTCCCGCAGGGGCCCGCCCCGAGCTGGTGAGGTGCTGGAACGGCCCTCCTGCAGGGGCCCGCGCCGAGCGTGCGAGGCGTGGGGGGCAGGAGGGTCCTTCCTCAGTCGGTGGCCGCGTGGAACTCCGCGCCGGCCGGGTCGGCGTCGTCGGAGCCGACCGCCTGGCGCTCCTGCTCCGTGCGGTGCTGCAGGGCCTCGTCGTTCGGGCGCGGGTCGGTCTTGCCGTGCTCCTGGCGGTCCCTGGGCGCCGACTCCTCGGTGTCCATGACGTCGTCGAGGGTCGGGCGGTCGGGTGGGGTGGTCATCGCGGTACCTCCGCTGCGTCGTCGATCGGTCTCGACCGGAGGCCATAGCCGCCCCACTGCACGGGAAACCCGCTCACCGCTGCTCGAGCGACCCGGCCGGGAGCCACGCCTCCACGAGCACCGGACCGTGCGGGCCGGGGACGGCGTAGGCCACCCGCCCCTGCCACCCGCCGGGTCGCTGCCGCCACTCCACCAGCAGGCCCGGCACGGTGCCGGGCGCGCCGGGCGGGGCGTGCACCCAGCAGTGCCGGCCGGGGTCCTCGCGGGCGGAGGGGTCCCTGCCGGCCGGGGGCGGCGGGGCAGCGGGGGTGGCCGGGGGGAGGTCGTCCGGAGGCACCTGGAACCCGGGCGGGGGCTGGACACCCGAGCCGGCGGCCCGCTCACCCAGCGACGGTCGCGACCTGCCCCGGTGCATGCCGCCAGCCACCCCGGCAGTCTGACACGCCCGTCGAACAGGTGTTCGGTCCAGCGGCGTCGGCATCCGCCCTGGTCGCGCTGCGTGTCGACACGTCGACCTGGCGTGTCGAGACGTCGTCCGGTCACACTGGAGGCACGCCGTCACCTCACCGTCACGTCCCGTTGTCGGACAGGCCTCCGTGGACTTCCAGCCCGGCTCACGTCCCGGTACCTCTCGAAGGGCTCTCCGTGCGCTCATCCCCTCGCTCCCGGCGGGTGCTCGCGCGCCGCGCCGCCCTCGGCACCGCTGCCGCGGCCCTCGCCGTCGTCGGCCTCCCGGCGGCCGCCCAGGCCGCCCCGCAGACCACGCCGTTCGTCTCCGGGATCCACGACGACGGCGCGGGCACCGACACCGGTGAGTCCGCCGTCTGCGACGCGGCGCCCACCCACGAGATCGGCGCGGTCCAGGGCAGCGGTGCCACGACACCGCTGGCCGGGCGGCCGGTCACCGTGCGCGGCGTCGTCGTGGGCGACGTCCCCGGCCTGTCCGGCTTCTACCTGCAGGACGCCGACGGCGACGGCGACGCGGCCACCTCCGACGGCGTCTTCGTCTTCAGCCCGGTCGCGGTGGACCTCGGTGACACCGTCGCGGTCACCGGCCAGGCCACCGAGTTCGGCGGCCAGACGCAGATCACCTCGCGGACCGACGTCGCCGAGTGCGCTCCGGGCACGGTCGCCGATCTCCCGGCCGCGGCGCCGCTCGACCTGCCCGCCGACGACGCCGCCCGCGAGCGGCTCGAGGGCGTGCTGGTCGGCCCCGTCGACGACCTCACCGTCAGCGAGGTCTTCGACCTCACGAGCTTCGGCGAGCTGACCCTCTCGGAGGGTGGCGTCCTCGTGCAGCCCACCGAGCTCGCCCGCCCCGGCGCGGAGGCCGAGGCCATCGCGGCGGGGAACCTCCGGCGCAGCATCACGCTCGACGACGCCGTGAGCGCGCGGGTCACCGTCAGCACCCGGCCGTACCTGACCCCGGACACCCCGGTCCGCGTCGGCGACGTCCTGACCTTCGAGCAGCCGCTCGTCCTGGGCTACGGCTCCAGCGCCTGGCGGCTGCAGCCGGCCGACGGCACCGCGGCCGGCACCTTCTCGCCGCAGAACACCCGGCCGGCAGCTCCCGGCGCGGTCGGCGGCGACGTGCGGATCGGGGCCTTCAACGTCCTGAACTACTTCCTCACGCTCGAGGCGGACGGCGGCCGCGGGGCCGAGACGACCGCCGAGTTCGAGCAGCAGGCGGGGAAGATCGTCCCGGCCGTCAACGCGCTCGACGCCGACGTCGTCACGCTGATGGAGATCGAGGACACCGCGTCCACCGGCTACGCCGAGACCGCCGACGCGGCACTGGCCGACCTGGTGCGGCGACTCAACACGGCCGCCGGGTACGAGAAGTGGGCCCACGTCCCGATGCCGGAGGAGCTCTACGCGGTCGACCGCGACGTGATCCGCAGCGCGATCATCTACCAGGTCGGCGTCGTGCAGCCGGTCGGCGACCCGGTGGGCCTGGTGGACGAGGCCGTCTGGGACAACGCCCGCGAGCCGCAGGCCCAGACGTTCAGCAAGGACGGGGACCTGTTCACCGTGGTGGCCAACCACTTCAAGTCCAAGGGCTCGGCGGACTCGGCCACCGGGGACAACGTCGACACCGGGGACGGGCAGGGTGCCTGGAACGGCGACCGCGTCCGGCAGGCGGAGTCGCTGGCCGCGTTCATCGAGCAGCTGCGGGAACGCGACCCCGACGTCATCTCGCTCGGCGACTACAACGCCTACACGCAGGAGGACCCGATCGAGACCCTGCGGCAGGCGGGGCTGACCGACCTGGGGTCGCGGCTCGACCCGGAGCGGTTCAGCTACGTCTTCGACGCGCTGTCCGGCTCGCTCGACCACGCGCTGGCCACCGGCGAGCTGACGGCCAAGGTGACCGGTGCGGTGCACTGGAACACCAACTCGGTCGAGTCCTCCGCCTACCAGTACACCGGTGACGAGGCCCTCTACGCGCCGGACCCGTACCGGTCCAGCGACCACGACCCGTTGCTGGTCGGGATCGACCTGGAGGAGCGCTGCCACGGTCTGCTCCCGACGATCCGCGGCACCGACACGCTCCGGGGCACCACCGGTGTCGACGTCGTCATGGGCCTGGGCGGGGACGACACGATCACCGGCGGCAACGCCGACGACGTGGTCTGCGGCGGCGCAGGGGACGACGTCCTCTCCGGGGAGAACGGCGCCGACGTGCTGCTCGGCGGCTTCGGCACCGACCGGCTCGACGGCGGCGAGGGCGACGACACGCTGGCCGGCGGCCCCGGCACCGACACCCTGACCCCGGGCCGCGGCGCCGGCAGCACCGAGCAGGGCGGCGCGGAGTCCTGAGGAGGGACCCCCCTGCCCCCGGCGCGGGCGTGCGAGCGGTGGGGGCAGGGGCGGCCTCCTGCAGGGTCCCGCCGCGGGCGTGCGAGCGGTGGGGGGCAGGGGGTCCTTCTGTCAGGCGCCCTCGCGGGCCTCCCCGCCGGGCTGCTCGCCGATGGCGTCCTCCTCCGGGTCGCTCGTGCGGGCCACGCCCTCGGCCAGCGTCCGGGCCACCTCCTGCAGCAACCGGTGCCCGGCCAGCTCCTCCACGGGCACGGGCAGCGGCAGCGACCAGTTGGGCCGGTCGGTGGTACCCGGCATGTTGGGACGGCGCCGCTCGGCGACGGCGTCGTCCAGGGTGGCCGACAGCAGCAGTGAGGGAGCCCGGGCCAGCAGCTCGTGCGCCCGCCTCACCGCCGTCTCCGGCCTGGCGTTCCTGCGCAGCCCGGGAAGCCGCTCGAGCAGCGACTTCCGGCCGCGCTCGAGCTCCTCGTCGGTGCCGGTGCCGTACTCGCGCTGCTCGTCGACGTCGGCCCCGCTCCACAGCCCGGCGACCGTCGGCAGGTCGTGCGTGCTGATCGCGGCCATCGCCTCCTCGGGCCACTCGGCCGGGTCGTCGTCCTCGAACCACAGCAGCCGGTAGCTGAGGACCCCGTGCTCGGCCAGGGCCTCGCGCACGCCGTCCTCGACGGTGCCGAGGTCCTCGCCGACGACGACCGCCTGCGCCCGGTGGCTCTCCAGCGCGACGATGTCGAGCAGGTCCTCGGCCGGGTAGCGCACGTAGGCGCCGTCGGCGGCGGTGCCCTCGCCCGACGGCACCCACCACAGCCGGAACAGGCCCATGACGTGGTCGATCCGCAGCCCGCCGGCGCCGGCCATGGTGGCGCGGATGGACTCGACGAACGGCTCGTAGTCGGCCTCGCGCAGCCGCCACGGGACCAGCGGGGGCGAGCCCCAGTCCTGGCCCTGGGAGTTGAACGCGTCCGGGGGCGCGCCCACCGAGGCGCCGTCGGCCAGGACGCCCTGCCAGGTCCAGGCGTCGGCGCCGCCGCCGGCCACGCCGATCGGCAGGTCCTGGATGACGGTCATGCCCTCGGTCGCGCGCTCCAGCTGCAGGTGCAGCGCCCACTGCAGCCAGGCGTGGAAGGCGACGTCGTGCTCGTGCTCGGCGGCGAAGGAGCCGACGGCGTCGCCGCGCGGGTCGCGCAGCTCCTCGGGCCAGGTGTGCCAGTCGGGGCCGTGGACGTCGGCCAGGGCGCTCCACGTGGCCCAGTCCTGCAGCTTCTGCCCCTGGAACCACCACCAGTCGGGGAAGGCGGGGTCGTCGCGGCCGGCGGCGTCGAAGACCCGGCGCAGCACCGCCCGCTTGCGGGCCCAGATCGCGTCGCGGTCGATCAGGTCGCCGTCGCCCAGGGCCCGGCCGGCGTCGACCTCGAGGTCGACGGCGTCGGCGCCGGGCACCTCCGCCACCCGCAGGTACAGCGGGTTGCGGAAGCGGCGGGTGGCCGGCAGGTAGGGGCTGGCCTCCTGCTGCGGGGTGGGCGCGACGGCGTGCAGCGGGTTGACGAGCACGAATCCGGCGCCCTGCCCGGCCGCCATCTCCCGGACGGCGCGCAGGTCGCCGAGGTCGCCGATGCCCCAGCTGTCGCGGCTGCGGGTGGCGTAGAGCTGCACGGCCCAGCCCCAGGCGCGGTCCTCGGGCAGCCAGCACCGGCCGGGGGAGACGATCAGCCGGCGCCGCGGGCCGCCGGGGACCTGCAGCCAGTGGTAGCCCAGCGGGAAGTCCTCGGGCAGCTCGCCGTCGACGTGGCGGGTGGAGCCGTCCTCGAGGGTCACCTCGGCCTCGTCGACCTCCAGGACGTCGCCGGGGCGCGCGACGATGGGCGCGCGGGAGTCGAGGTCCTCGGGCGGCTCGCCGATCACCTCCCGCAGGCGCTCGATCGTGGCCTGGGCGACCTCGTGTTCCTCGTCGAGGGCGTCGAGCCAGGTGGCGTCGATGCCCCACCGGTCGGTGCTGGGGGTGCGGGTCACCCCCCGATCCTCACGGGGCGCGGGGGTGATCGCAGCGCAGGACGGACGTGGTGCCGGTCTCGTCCGGTTGACCCTCCAGCGACTGGAGGGTGCAGGGTCGCCGGTGTGGACGACGGGACGCGCCTGACCATCGGCGAGGTGGCCGCCCGGCTCGGGGTGCCCGTGCGCACGGTGCGGTTCTGGACCGACGCCGGCCTGGTCGACCCGCCGGCCCGCTCGTCCGGCGGGTACCGGCTCTACGACGCGCCCGCCGTCGCCCGCCTGGACCTGGTGCGCACGCTGCGGGAGCTGGGCCTGGGCCTGCCCGCCGTGCGGGAGCTGCTGGGCGCCCGGCGCACCGTGGCCGAGGTCGCCGCCGAGCACGTGCGCGCCCTCGACGCCGAGATCCGCCTGCTGCGGCTGCGCCGGACCCTGCTGCGGGCCGTCTGCCGTGCCGGCACCACCCCCGAGGAGATGAGGATCGTGTCCGACCTGGCCGCGCTGTCCGCCCGCGAGCGGCAGCAGATCATCGACGAGTTCGTCGACCGCACCTTCGCCGGCCTGCCCGACGACGCCCCGGGCGCCGGCCTGGCCGGGCCCATGCGCTCGCTGCCGGTCGAGCTGCCCGGGGACCCCACGGCCGAGCAGGTCGCCGCCTGGCTGGAGCTGGCCCGGCTGGTCGCCGACGACTCGTTCGCCGCCCGGGTGCGCGAGATGGCCGTCGCCGGCGCCGGGGCCGCACCGGAGGACCCGGACCCCGGACTGGACGCCGGCCGGATGCAGTCCCTCGGCCGCCGGGCGCTGGCCGACGGGGTGGTCCCGGGCAGCGTGGCCGCCGAGGCGCTGGTGGCCGAGCTGCTCGACGACGGCCGCGCGCAGGACCCCGGCCGGCGGGCCGCCCTCGCCGAACGGCTGGCGGTCTTCACCGACGCCCGCGTCGAGCGGTACTGGCAGCTGCTCGGCGTGCTCAACGGCTGGCCGCCGTTCGAGCCGTCGGTGCCCGCCGTCGAGTGGTGGCTCGCCGCCCTGCGCGGAGCACCCTGACCGGCGTGGACGACGTCTGGCTGCTGGTGCACCCGCCGCTGCTCGGCCCCGCGGTCCTCGGTCCCCTGGCCGCCGAGCTGCGCCATCGTGGCGCGACGGTCGCCGTCCCGGACCTTCGGGGGCGGCTCCAGGACCCCGCGGCACCGGGCCCGTCGGCGGCCGGCTGGGCGCAGCGGTGGGCGGCGGCGGTGGACGTCCCCGCGGACGTCGTCGTCGGCTTCTCCGGCGCCGGCATCGTGCTGCCGCTGGTCGCCGCCGCCGTCGGGGCCCGGGGGGTGGTGTGGCTCGACGCGGTCCTGCCGCCGCGGCCGGGGACGGCGCCCTGGCCGACGGAGCTCCGGGAGCTGGTGACGCCGTTCACCGGCGACGACGGCCGGGTGGCCGACTGGACGACGTGGTGGGGCCCCGGCGCGATGACCACGCTGCTGCCCGACGAGGCCGTGCGGGCAGCCGTCCTCGCCGAGGGACACCGGGTGCCGGCGGACCTGTGGTCGGTCGGCGTCCCGGTGCCCGAGCTGTCCGGCGATCCCCGGTACGGGCACCTGTCGCCGGCCTGCGACGGTGACGCCGCGGCCGCCCGCGCGAGGGGCTGGGCGGTGGCCCGGGGACGGCCGCGGCGCCCACCTCGACGTCGCCACCGACCCGGCGCGGGTGGCCGACCTGCTCGGCCGAGGTGTTGCGGCACGTCGCCGTCCCGTGGCCGGGAGGCCCCGGCTGCGGTAGGCACGACCGGTGACCGTGATCGGCTTCCACAACTCGCACGAGCAGGTGCACCCGGCCGATCTCCTGGCCGCCGTCCAGCACGCGGAGGAGGTCGGCTTCACCGCGGCGATGTGCTCCGACCACTTCGCGCCCTGGAACCACGCGCAGGGGCACTCGGGCTTCGCCTGGTCCTGGCTCGGGGCCGCGCTGGCCACCACCGGCCTGCCCTGCGGCGTGGTGAACGCCCCGGGGCAGCGCTACCACCCGGCCGTGATCGCCCAGGGCGCCGCGACGCTGGCGGCGATGTTCCCCGGGCGCTTCTGGATGGCGCTCGGCAGCGGGCAGGTGATGAACGAGCGCATCACCGGCACGCCGTGGCCGCCCAAGCGGGTCAGGGACGCCCGGCTGCGCGAGTGCGTCGACGTCATCCGCGCCCTGCTGGCCGGCGAGGAGGTGACCCACCGCGGCCTGGTCGACGTCGAGCGGGCGAGGATCTGGTCGCTGCCCGAGCAGCAGCCCGCCCTCATCGGGCCGGTGATGAGCGTCCCGACGGCGCGGCGGCACGCCGACTGGGCCGACGGCTTCATCACCATCAACCAGCCGCACGAGACGCTGCGCGAGCTGGTCGGCGCCTACCGGGACGCCGGGGGCCAGGGGCGGCTCGTGCTCCAGGTGCACCTGTGCTGGGACCCCGACCCGGGGCGCGCCGAGGCGATCGCCTACGACCAGTGGTTCACCAACACGTTCCCGCCGCCGCTGTGCTGGGACCTCGACGGCCCGGAGGCCTTCGAGCAGGCCAGCCGGTACACGCCGCAGGAGGCGGTCGAGGGCGCCGTCCGGGTCAGCTCCGACCTCGGGCAGCACGCCGCCTGGCTGGCCGAGTACGTCGAGCTCGGCTTCGACGAGGTCTACCTGCACCACGTCGGCAAGGAGCAGAAGCCGTTCCTCGACGCGTTCGGCGAGCACGTGCTGCCGCAGCTCGGGGTCACCCGGCCCGCGCCCGCCGTCGCGCTCGACGGCCCGGGCGGGCCCCGCCGTCCCCGGCAGGAGCCCGAGCCGGTGCAGCCGACCGTCCTGCCCCAGGGGCGGCCGCCCGCGCGTTGATCATCGCCCGCGTGCCGCTCCCGCCGGCTTGTCCGCGCGTGTCGCGTGCACGCAGCCGATGATCCACTGGCGGGGGGCGCCCGGAACGAGCCGACGGCGTCCACTTGCCACCGGTGCGGGTGATCGACAGGCTCGCTCGACATGCGGATCACCGACACGGCCGACCTGTGGTGGAAGACGGCGGTCGTCTACTGCCTCGACGTCGAGACGTACCTGGACTGGGACGGCGACGGGTGCGGTGACTTCGCCGGCCTTGCCCAGCGGATCGACCACCTGGCCGACCTCGGCGTGACCTGCCTGTGGCTGATGCCCTTCTACCCCACCGCCGAGCGCGACGACGGCTACGACATCACCGACTTCTACGGCGTGGACCCGCGGCTGGGCACGCACGGGGACCTGGTGGAGGTCATCCGGACGGCGAACGACCGCGGCATCCGGGTCATCGCCGACCTCGTCGTCAACCACACGTCCAGCCGGCACCCGTGGTTCGAGTCGGCCAGGGCCAGCAAGGACTCCCCGTACCGCGACTTCTACGTCTGGCGCGCCGACGAGCCGCCGGACACCAGCGACCAGGTCGTCTTCCCGGACCAGGAGGACTCCGTCTGGACGCTGTCGGAGGAGACGGGGGAGTGGTACCTGCACCGCTTCTACAAGGAGCAGCCCGACCTCGACGTCAGCAACCCGCGGGTGCGCGACGAGGTCGCCAAGATCATGGGCTTCTGGCTGCAGCTGGGCCTGTCGGGCTTCCGCGTCGACGCCGTTCCCTTCTTCCTGGAGACGCAGGAAGGGGACGAGGACGAGTTCGCCGACCCGCACGAGTACCTGCGCGCGCTGCGCTCGTTCCTCGGCCGGCGCACCGGCAGCGGCGTGCTGCTCGGGGAGGTCAACCTGCCGCACGAGCAGCAGCGCGAGTTCTTCGGCGGCGGCGACGGCGACGAGCTCACCATGCTCTTCGACTTCATCGGCATGCAGGCGCTCTACCTGTCGATGGCCCGCGCCGACGCCGGCCCGCTGGTGCAGGCGCTCACCGGCCGCCCGCAGGTGGACCCGGACAGCCAGTGGGCCACCTTCGTCCGCAACCACGACGAGCTCACCCTCGACAAGCTCTCCGAGGAGGAGCGCCGGGAGGTCTTCGCCGCCTTCGGCCCCGAGGAGCGCATGCAGGTCTACGGCCGCGGCCTGCGCCGCCGGCTGCCACCGATGCTCGACGGCGACCCGCGCCGCGTCCGCATGGTCTACAGCCTGCTGTTCTCGCTGCCCGGGACGCCGGTGCTCTTCTACGGCGAGGAGATCGGCATGGGCGAGGAGCTCTCCGGGGAGGGCAGGCTCGCCGTCCGGACGCCGATGCAGTGGACGGCCGGCCCCAACGGCGGCTTCTCGAGTGCCGACGCCGACGCGCTGCCCGGTCCGGTGGTGTCCGGCGGCTTCGCGCCGGAGTTCGTCAACGTCGCCGACCAGCGCCGTGACGAGGACTCGCTGCTGTCGTTCATGAAGCTGCTCATCCGCCGCTACCGCGAGTCGCCCGAGCTCGGCTGGGGCTCCTTCCGCGTGCTCGAGCAGCCGCACCCGGCGGTGCTCGCCCACGTCTGCGAGTGGGGCGACGGCACGCTGCTGGCGGTGCACAACCTCGGCCCCGAGCCGCGCACCGTGCCGCTCACGCTGGCCGGCTGCGACGGCTCGCACCGGCTGGAGGACCTGCTGGTCACCCAGACGACGCCCGTCGGCGACGACGGCGCGGTCGAGCTGACCCTCGACGGCTACGGACACCGCTGGCTGCGGGTCGTGGCCGGCGACAGCCGGCGCCTGCTCTGAGCCGGGCGGCGGGGCCCGGCGACGGCCGGTCATGCCACCGGGACGGCGCGTGGCCGCGCGCCGTGATCACCGGGCCGGCCGCGGGTCCGTGGCCGCCGCGCCCGGGGGGCCTGCCGGGGGCCGTCGGAGGTCGCGCCTAGCGTGGCCGCGATGTCCGATCCCGCCGCTCCCGCCCCGTCCGCTCCGGTCCCGCCCGGGCCGCCCACCGCACCGGTGA